>ONLO01000078.1 GCA_900318715.1 uncultured Eubacteriales bacterium
AAGGCGTCCACCCGCCTGCTGCTCTGGCACGCGGCCGGCAGCGCAACGCTCAAGGTCAAAGGCGGCAAAGACGAGACCGTAAAGGGCAGCGGAAACTACCTCAACGAGTTCGACATTGTCTCCAATGAAATCCGCCTCGGGTACACGGAGAGCCGCTTCGTCCCGCTTTCGTGCACGCTGGACGTCATGGAACTGCTGGACGAATGCCGCCGCCAGATGAATCTGGTCTATCCGTTTGAACAATAAGATTTGAGAGGACAACAATGGGCAATGAAAACCGGCCGGTCCTGGCCATTTGCTACGATTTCGACAAAACTCTTTCGCCGGACGACATGCAGGCGCAGGGGTACATCCAGTCCGTCGGCTATGACGTCGGCGCGTTCTGGTCCGCCTGTGACAAACTGGCCAAAGAGAACGGCATGGACGAAAACCTTGCCTACATGTACCAGATGATGAAAGAGGCCGAGGGGACGCTCATCTTCAACCGGAAGACACTGATGGAGTACGGCTCCCGCGTCAGCCTGTTCCCCGGGGTGGAGGACTGGTTCGAACGGGTCCGCGCCTACGGCGACGCACACGGCGTCACCGTGGAGCACTACATTATTTCCTCCGGGCTCAAAGAGATGATTGAGGGCACCGGCGTCTACAAGGCCGGCGCGTTCAAGAAAGTCTATGCCTGCTCGTTCTACTACAACGACCGCGGCGTGGCCGTCTGGCCGGCGCAGGTCATCAACTACACGAACAAGACGCAGTTCCTGTTCCGCATTTCCAAAGGCGTGCTGGACGTCAACGACCCGGCGGTCAACGACTACTTCCCGCCGGACCAGATCCGGGTCCCGTTCCGGAACATGGTGTACATTGGGGACTCCGACACGGACGTGCCCTGCATGAAACTGGTCAACTCGTACGGCGGCCACTCTATAGGCGTGTACAACCTGGAGACCGGCGACAAAGAGAAAGTGCACAAGATGGTGCGGGACAACCGCATCCGGTACTTTGCGCCGGCGGACTACCGCGAGGGGTCGGAACTCGACACGCTCCTGAAGGAAATCATTGACCGCACGGCCGCCAACGAAAAGCTGGAGCGCCGCCACTTCGCCGCCGCCCGCGACGCCGCCCGGACAGACGGGGAGGACTGACCATGTCCGACACCCTGTACGACTACATTCCGTACGCGCTGGATGACCCGGATGACCCGTACTGCATCCACACGGTGGAGGAAGCGCTGGACTACATTAACCAGGTCGGCTTCCTGCCGCTGTTTTCCAACGACATTCCAGGCCTGTCTTTAGAAGAGCGCACGTACCGGATGGACTGGTGGACCATGGAACCGGAGACGGACCCCTGGACCTGGCGGGAAATCCTGGCCCGGTCCGGCGACGTCGTCTACGGCAAGTTCTTCCAGAACAAGTCTGGCTTCGTGTCCCTGGCGTGGTTCCCGGCCTTTGCCAACTGGCGCCGGGACGGCTACGACTTCGATGCCCGCTGGGAAGACGAACTGGCCACGTACCGCCAGAAGAAGATTATGGACCAGTTTGATCTGGAGACCGAGTGGTCCTCGTACCATCTCAAGCGCCAGGCCGGCTTCGGCAAAGGCGGGGAGAAGGGCTTCGAAGGCACCGTCACGAAGCTCCAGATGCAGACATACCTCTGCATCGGCGACTTCAGCCGCAAGGTGTCCAAAGCCGGCAACGAATACGGCATGGCCAACTCCGTGTATTCCATGCCGGAGCGGATATGGGGGTACGACTACATTGCCAAAGGATACAAAGAAGAACCGGAGCAGTCCGCAGCGCGGATCCGGTCGTTCATGAAAGAGAATTACCCCGCGGCCGCGGACGAACAGGTCCGGCGGGTCATCGGGGTGTAAGGAGGCCGTATGGAATACAAAAAACGCGTGTCGGAGTCCCGGACGGAGATGATCCACCTGCTGGTCCCGGGCAACCTGAACCACCACAACCGCTTGTACGGCGGACAGCTGCTCAAGTGGCTGGATGAGGCCGCGGCCATTACGGCCATGCGCCACAGCGAAGGCGAAGTCATGACGGCTGGTATTGACCACCTGGACTTCAAGGCGGGCGCAGTTCTCGGCGACCGCATCAACATCCACGGCTACGTGACCTACGTCGGCCGGACGTCCATGGAAGTCCGTCTGGATACCTATGCCGAGAAAATTGACGGCGGCCTGACGCTTATTAATGTGGCGTATTTCATCATGGTCGGCGTGGATGAGAATTACCGCCCGCGCGAAGTCCCCGGGCTCATTCTGGAGACGGACGCCGAGCGCGCCGAGTGGGACGCCGCCCTGAAACGGAAAGAGCATCGCAAGGAACGCGGCAGCGTGAAGAAGTAGGGAGGAACCTATGTCTTTTGAAAAAGCAAGCGCGTGGCTGAACGAACGCGGTTATGGGGACCGGATCATAGTGCCGGAACAGTCGAGCGCCACGGTGGAACTGGCAGCGGCGGCCATTGGGGTGGAACCCGATATGATTGCCAAAACCATGTCCTTCCTCCTGGGCGATTCAGCCATCCTCATCCTGACTTCCGGCCTTGCCCGCACGGACAACCGGAAGTTCAAGGACACCTTCCAGACCAAGGCAAAGATGGTGCCGTTTGACCAGGTGGAGGACCTGGTCGGGCACGCCCCAGGAGGGGTCTGTCCGTTCGGCGCCAAGGACGGCCTCCCTGTGTACCTGGACGTGTCCTTGAAAAAGCACGACACGGTCTACCCGGCCTGCGGCGATGACCACAGCGCCGTCCGCCTGGGCGTGGACGAACTCGAGTCCCTGCTCTCCGCCGCCTGGGTGGACGTCTGCAAGGACCCGCCCCCGGCGGAATAAGCGCCCGCCGGAAGTCTGCAACCCCGCAACGCCCGGCGGAAACCAGCAACGCCCGCCGGAAGCCTGCAACGCCCCAACGGAAGCCTGCAACGCACTCCGGACACCTGCAACGCTCAGCCGGAAGCCTGCAACGCCCACCGGAAGCCTGCAACGCTCGGCGGAACAACCGCAAAAAACAGCTCTCCAACCGGAGAGCTGTTTTCGTTTCGCTGTGCTGCCGGCCTTCGCTTTTGGCCAGTGCTGCCGGACTCAGTCTTCCCAGAACAGTTCGTCCAGGGTTTTGTCCAGCGCTTTGCAGATTTTGATGCAAAGATTGATGGTGGGGTTGTAGTCGCCCTTCTCAATGGCGCTGATGGTCTGGCGGGAGACGCCGACCAGGTCGGCAAGGTCCTGCTGGGACAGGTCCTTGAGCGCCCGGGCGGACTTGAGCTGTAAGTTCTTCATAGGGGCGCCTCCTTACTCGTCATCCCCAGCGCCGCCCTGACGGCGCATATTGACGAGGATACAGATAAAGAGGGCCAGGAACCCAATGCCCATGACCAATGTGACGGCGGTCTTGTCAATTATCCCGTTTTGCACGAGGCCGCCTTCCACAAGATTGATAATGCTGACTACGAGACAGATGGCGGCAATGATGCCGTAGCCGACGAGATACCGCTTTCCGGATTCCCGGTATCCGAACTGTGCGTCATGCAAGCTGTTGTAGCAGGAGAAGACGAACACACCGAGCATGACACCAAGAAATGCCGCCACGCCGTCCAGCATAATGGGTTTTCCGCCGGCAGCGGAGTAGAGGAAGTAGAGGAGCCCGTAGACCATGATGGTGACAAAGCCATACTTATAGCCTTTGTTCCGGATAAGGATCTGGCGCTCGTCGAATTCTTCTGCGGCCAGCATACTGGCGCCCCGGGATTTCCGAAGGATAAACACAATGAGCAGAACAATTGCAAAGCCCACAAGGACACCGACAAAATATGACAGTGACATAAGAGCACTTCCTTTCATTTGAACTATTGTTCCATGGCTTGAACAGAAAAGCGTTCAAACTCGAATGCCTTCAACCTTGAATACTTTCCACCTTGAATACTTTCAACCTCGAAAGACAATGTTTGTTCTTTCATCCATAATGTAACTCTTCTTCGACGAGATGTCAAGTATATTTTACAAAAAGTTAAATCGCATTCAGGTCACATTCGCGCCCTACAATGTACCGGAAACAGGGGAACCACCAGGGCATGCGTCGAACCACCGGGCATGCGCCGAACCACCGGGCATGCGTCGAACCACTCGTGGCATTTTACGTGAGTAAATAAAAAGGCCCGTAAATTATGGGCCGGAATGCGGAAGAATTACGTGACTAAATAAAAAGACCCGTAAAAACCTTGCTCGAAGGGCGAAAGGTTTACGTGAGTAGATAAAAAGTCCCGTAAAACATGTGCCGGAGGGCGAAATAATTACGTGAGTAAAAATGTAGACCCGTAAATTCCGGAAAACCGAAGGGAAAAACGGCCGGAATCTTTTGTTTTGTGAGGGCTTGTTTTGACAGGTCTTTATGATATACTTCTTTAAAGTATTTTTTTATACTTTTTTACAGTAGTCTGCGCATTACGGCGTAGGTTGAATTCTGATAGTCTGCGCATTACGGTGCGGGCAGTATTCTGAAAGTCTGCGCTTTGACACAGGCGGAATGAGGTATTCTATGATTTCCATGATTGCGGCCGTTGGCCGTTCCTTAGAACTCGGTGCAAACGGTGACCTGATCTGGCACCTGCCGACAGATATGAAGTTCTTCCGGGAGAAGACGACCGGCCACACCATTATTATGGGCCGGAAGACCTTCGAGTCTTTCCCGAAGCCGCTGCCAAACCGGCACCATGTGGTCATTACCCACAAGGAGAAAGACCTGTTTCCGGCGGACGTGGAAGTCATGAGCAGCTTTGAGGAGGCCTACCTCAAGTACCGCAATTCGGAAGAGGAAATCTTCATCATCGGCGGCGGCCAGATCTACGAAGAGTTTTATGCCTATGCCGACCGCATGTACCTGACGCACGTGGACGACACCCAGTTCACCGCCGATACTTACTTCCCGGAAATTGTGGAAGAGGACTGGACTATTACAGAACTCATGCGCTTTGAAGAAGAGGGCCAGAAGGCCGTCATCAAACAGTACGACCGTAAGCCAATTGACTAATTGAAAAGGAAAAGGCGCGAGGCTGGCCTGCTGGCGAAAAAACGCGATGCTGGCTTGCTGGCGAAAAGGAGCGGGGTGTGCGGCGCGCGGACCCGCGAAAGGGGAAGCACACTGCGGACCCGCGGAAGGGGAGGCGCACTGCTGACCCGCGGAAGGGGAGGCACACTGCTGACCCGCGGAAAACAAGCAAGAATTAAGAGCCATTAAGGAGATGCAATAGATTTGAAACTTGGAATTGTGGGGCTTCCCAATGTCGGGAAGAGCACGCTGTTCAACGCCATTACCAATGCCGGCGCACAGGCGGCCAACTACCCGTTCTGCACCATTGAGCCGAACGTCGGGGTCGTGGCCGTGCCGGACGCCCGCCTGGACGCCCTGGTGGAACTCTACCATCCGAAGTCGGTCGTCCCGGCCACCATTGAGTTCGTGGACATTGCGGGGCTTGTCAAGGGCGCCGCGCAGGGCGAGGGCCTCGGCAATAAGTTCCTGTCCCATATCCGCGAAGTGGACGCCATTGTCCATGTCGTCCGCTGCTTTGACAACTCCAACATTGTTCACGTGGACGGTTCCATTGATCCGAAACGGGACATTGAGACCATTAACCTGGAACTCATCCTGGCCGACGCCGAAGTGCTGGACAAGCGCATGCAGAAAGCGGCGAAGGCCATGAAGAATAATAAAGACGAGGCAAAGAATTACGCCGTTTACGAGAAGGTCAAAGAGGCCCTCGACAACGGCCTCTGCGCGCGCACGGTGGAGCTCACCGACGATGAGAAAGCCGTCATAGACGAGCTGACCCTCCTTACCGACAAGCCCGTCATCTACGCCTGCAACATGGGCGAGGACGACTTTACCAGCGGCATTGAAGACAACGCCCGCTATCAGGCGGTCAAAGCGCTGGCCGAAGAAGAGGGGAGCCAGGTGCTTCCCATCTGTGCCGAAATGGAGGCCGAAATTGCGTCTTTGGATCCGGAAGAAAAGGAGATGTTCCTTTCGGACCTCGGCATTGAGCAGGGCGGTCTGGACCTTCTCATCCAGCGCAGCTACGACCTGCTCGGCCTCATGTCTTTCCTGACGGCCGGCGAGGACGAGTGCCGCGCCTGGACCATTAAGAAAGGCACGAAGGCCCCGAAGGCGGCCGGCAAGGTCCACACCGACATGGAGCGGGGATTCATCCGCGCCGAGGTCATCAACTGGAAGGATCTTGTGGATAACGGGTCCACCGCTGCATCGCGCGAGAAGGGGCTCATCCGCTCCGAAGGAAAAGAGTACATTATGCAGGACGGCGATGTAGTCGTCTTCCGCTTCAATGTCTGAGTGAGGCCGAAGTAATTTTAATAGAACACTTATAGAAAAGAAGGGGTGCTGGAATGACACGCATACGTGAACTGCTGGAACTGGGAAAAACCGATGCGTATTCCCGGTATCTGAAAATTGTACTTGCCAGTGTCGTTGGCATTGTGGTCAATGTGGCGCTCGGAATCATCAAGATTATTGTCGGCAGCATTGCCAACTCGGTGGCGGTCATCTCGGATGCCGTCAACAACTTCAGTGACAGCATTTCGTCCATTGTCACCATTGTGACGCTGGCCATTGTCGGCAAAGGAGCTACGCGAAAGCATCCGTTTGGTTTTGGCCGGATGGAATACTTTTCCAGCCTCATCATTTCCGTCATCATCCTGGTGACGGGCGCTCAGTTCATGATTGAGTCCATCAAGAAGATTATCCACCCGTCGTCCACCAGCTACACCGTTCTTACGCTGGTCCTGCTGGCCGTGGCCATTGCTGCCAAGATCCTGCTGGGGCTCTATACCAAGGGCGCCGGCCGGAAGACGAATTCGCCGAACCTGATTGCCTCCGGGCAGGACGCCCTCTCGGATGCCATTATGACCGGCGTCACGCTGGCGGCTGCCGTTGTCAACCTGATCTTCCCGGATCTCCATATTGACGGCTGGGTCGGCGTACTGGTATCCCTCTTCGTCATCAAAGGCGGACTGGAAATCCTGTTCGACGTCATCAGCAAGCTGATGGGCGAACGCCCCAGTCTGGAACAGGCCGACAAAATTATGAATGAAATTATGAGCACACCCGGAATCCTGGGCGCCTATGACCTGGCCATC
>ONLO01000016.1 GCA_900318715.1 uncultured Eubacteriales bacterium
AGGCCGAACCGCAGGCGAAGCACTTTCTCCTCACGGGGAGTCAGCGTGTCCAGCACATCCATCAGCTGCTCCTTCATCAGGGCGAAGGAAGCGGCTTCCGCAGGAGCAGGGGCGTCCTCATCCGGAATGAAGTCGCCGAGATGGCTGTCTTCCTCTTCGCCGATCGGGGTTTCCAGGGAGACCGGCTCCTGCGCCACGCGCAGGATTTCCCGGACCTTCTCGACCGGCATGTCGATTTCCGCCGCAATTTCTTCCGGCGTGGGCTCCCGGCCGTTCTTGTGGAGCAGCTGGGTGTTGGTCTTCTTGACCTTGTTGATGGTCTCCACCATGTGGACCGGAATGCGGATGGTCCGGGCCTGGTCCGCAATGGCACGGGTAATGGCCTGGCGGATCCACCACGTGGCATAGGTGGAGAACTTGAAGCCTTTCGTATAATCGAATTTGTCGACCGCCTTGATTAAGCCGAGGTTCCCTTCCTGAATAAGGTCCAGGAACTGAAGACCTCTTCCCACATAACGTTTGGCAATACTGACCACGAGCCTGAGGTTCGACTCCGCCAGTTTTTTCTTGGCCTCTTCATCGCCTTCGTCAATGCGGATGGCAAGTTCAATTTCCTCTTCCGGAGTCAGCAGCGGAATGCGTCCGATTTCCTTGAGGTACACCTTGACCGGGTCGTCCATGGCCGCGTTTTTCGGCGCCTCTGCAGCCGACGCATTGTTGCCCGTCTTCGACGGTTCCGCATCCAGATTCAGTGTCTCGAGCGCTGCATCGCCAAGGTCGTCACTGATTTCAATGTTGTTGTTCTCGAGGGTCTCGTACAGCTTGTCCAGCTCGTCAATGTCAAACTCGGTCTCAATAATGGCCATGTCAATGTCACTGGTGCTGAGCTTTCCGGCTGCCTTGCCCTTTTCAATGAGTCCGGCAATTACTTTCTTTTTGTTCTCGTCCATGAATCCTGCTCCTTACTTGTCCGTTTCTTGCTGTTTCCGGCGGAAAAGGTCCCGCAGTTCGTCGTCCGAAAGGTCCGACGGATTCTTCGGGGCGCTCCCGCCCGCGTCCTTCAGGACTTTGATACAGTCCATGACTTCCTCTTTGGTGTTCGCCAGCAGAGCGGTCCCGGCCCGCATTTTCACAATCCTGCTCATTTCGTCCGGCTGGAAGTCGGCGGAGAGGTAGATTGGGTCAATGGACTGGCTGTCCCGCAGGCGGCTGCTCAGTACGGTGAACACGTTCCGGTGGAAGTCGGTGACAAAGTCCTCCGGATGCAGCTTGCTGCTGACCAAGGGGTAAAAATCCGCATTGTTCATCAGCGAAGCCAATATGGTTTCTTCGGCCTTTTGCACTTTCAGGTCCGGGGTGCCCGGCGCCTGTGCCCCGTAGTCGTCAAACTCATGGCGCAGCGTACCGAAATCCACCTTGTTGTTCCGTGCCCTGCTGCGGCGCTGCATTTGCTCAATCTGAAGCGATATGGCTTCTTTGCTGACTCCCAGTTCTCCGGAGAGGCGCGAGGCGTATACGTCCCGCTCCACCGGACTGCGGAGTCCTGCAAGGATCTGTGCGGCGTCCCGCAGGTAACGGACCCGGCCGTCGTCGGTCCCGGTGTCGTACTTTCTGCGTGCTTCCAAAAGCTGATATTCGACTTCGTTCGTGGCGCCGTCCAGAATGGACTGGAAGCGTTCGGGTCCGAAGTTCTTGATGATTTCGTCCGGGTCCTTGCCGCCCTGAAGGTTCAGTGTGTGAAGGTTCAGGTCGGTCTGCCCGAATTTCTGGATGGCCGTGGCCATGGCCTTCCGCCCGGCCTCGTCCATGTCGTAGGACAGGTAGACGTCCGTGCAGTACCGGGCAATGAGCCGGACCTGCTCGTCGGTGAGCGCGGTGCCGAGCCCGGCCACCGCATTGGTGAAGCCGGCCTGGTGCAGCGCAATGACGTCCATGTATCCTTCGCAGAGGATGAGGCTGTCCTTGCCGGAACTCTTGGCGAAGTTCAGCGCGAACACGGCATTGCTTTTCTTGTAGATGAGCGTGTCCGCCGTGTTGACGTACTTGGGTTTGGAGTCGTCCAGGACCCGTCCGCCGAAGGCAATAATGTTGCCGCGCAGGTCAATGATGGGCACCATGACCCGGTTCCGGAAGTTGTCGTAGTAGTTGGTTTTCCCCTCTTTGGTGCTCTTGCGGGCAAGGTTGGCCTCGAAGAGCTCCTCGTTCGAGTATCCGAGCTTCCGCATGTGGTTGCAGAGGCCGTGCCAGTCGTCCGGGGCAAAGCCGAGTCCGAAATGACGGATGGTCTTCGGGCTCAGGCGGCGCACGTTCGTCCAGTAATCCAGTCCGGCCTTGCCGGCGGGGCTCATCATGGCGTTGTAGAAATACCGCGCGGCTTCCTTGTTCATGTCCAGCATGCGGTGCCGCTTTTTGGCGAGCGTGTCGTCGTAGTTGTACTCAGGCATGTTCAGCCCGGCGCGGTCGGCCAGGAGACGGACCGCTTCCACGTAGTCCAGATTCTCAATGTCTCTGGTGAACGTAATAATGTCTCCGCCCTTGCCGCAGCCGAAGCAGTAGAACGACTGGGTGTCCGGGTAGACCGTAAAGGAAGGTGTCTTCTCACTGTGGAACGGACAGAGTCCGCGGGACAGACGGCCGGCCCGTTTCAGCGGGACGTAGTCGGAGACGAGTTCTTCAATGCCAATGCGTTCGCGCAGGGTGTCGAGGAATTCGTCGGGAATTTTCGGCATACATCCACCCCC
>ONLO01000003.1 GCA_900318715.1 uncultured Eubacteriales bacterium
CAAACATCACACGGCCGGGCTTCACGACGGCAACCCAGTACTCCGGGGAACCTTTACCGGAACCCATGCGGGTCTCGGCAGGCTTTTCGGTGATGGGCTTGTCAGGGAAAATCTTGATCCAGACCTGACCGCCGCGCTTGATGTAACGGGTCATGGCAACACGGGCTGCCTCAATCTGATTGGCAGTAATCCATGCCGGCTCGAGAGCCTGGAGACCATACTGGCCGTACGTGACGGTATTGCCGCGAAGTGCTTTACCCTTCATACGTCCTCTCTGGACTCTTCTGTATTTTACGCGTTTCGGCATTAACATTATTTGGCTCCCCCTTCCCGTCTCGGGCCGCCGGTGCGGTCGTTATTGTAGCGGCGGTTTCCGCCGTTCCGGCGGTCGCCGCGACGATCGTTTCTGCGGTCGTTTCTGCGGTCACGGTCGTTTCTGTAGTTCATGGTTCTGGCAGTGGCACCGGTTCTGTCGTGCAGGACTTCGCCCTTGTAGATCCAGACCTTGACGCCGATGCGGCCGTACGTGGTGGCAGCCTCGGTGAAACCGTAGTCGATGTCGGCACGGATGGTCTGAAGCGGGATGGTGCCTTCGTGGTAGCTCTCTTTACGGGCAATTTCCGCACCGCCGAGACGGCCGGAGACCATAACTTTGATGCCGCGTGCGCCGAGACGCATGGTGCGGCCGATGGCCTGCTTCGTGGCACGGCGGTAAGAGATGCGGCGCTCGAGCTGAGAAGCAATGTTCTCGGCTACCAGCTGTGCGTCGAGATCCGGCTGCTTGATTTCCACAATGTTGAGGGAAACGGGCTTGCCGAGTTTCTTTTCGCAGACGCCCTTGAGCTTGTCGATTTCCGCGCCGCCGCGGCCGATGACGATACCGGGCTTTGCGCAGTAGATGTTGATTCTGACGCGTTTGGCGTCGCGCTCGATTTCCACTTTCGGAACACCGGCCGGAGCCAGGGTCTTGAGCAGGAACTCACGAAGCTGATAGTCTTCTACGAGCGTTGCGCCGAAGTTCTGTTTGTTCGCATACCAGCGGGATTCCCAGTCTTTGATGACGCCTACGCGGAATCCGGTCGGATTAACTTTCTGTCCCATTATTCGACTCCTCCTTATTCAGCTTCCTTGAGTACCAGGGTAATGTGCGACGTCTTTTTCTTGATGCCGTATGCACGTCCCTGTGCTCGCGGGCGGATTCTCTTGAGGGTCGGACCCTGGTTGACATAGCACTCAGCAACATAGAGGCTGCTGACGTCCATGTTCTTGACTTCTGCGTTGGCCATAGCGGATTTCAGCAGCTTGGCCAGCGGTTCACACGCTGCCTTAGGCGTGTGCTTCAGGATTGCCATGGCCTTGTCGGCCGGCTGGTTCCGGATGAGGTCCAGGACGATCTGGACTTTCCGGGGCGCAATACGCACGAACGTCGTCGATGCTTTCGCTTCCATTCTTTAACACACTCCTTTCGGTTAAGCGTTGGATGTTTTGGAACCCGAGTGGCCGCGGAAGGTGCGGGTCGGGGCAAATTCGCCGAGTTTGTGACCAACCATGTCCTCTGTTACATAGACCGGTACGTGTTTACGGCCGTCGTGAACAGCGAAGGTATGACCAACGAAGTCGGGGAAAATAGTGGAAGAACGGCTCCAGGTCTTGAGGACCGTCTTCTCGCCGGACTCGTTCATCTTCTGAACGCGGGCAAGAAGTTTCGGGTCTACAAACGGGCCTTTCTTTAAGCTTCTACTCATGATACATAACTCCTTTCACGATTATTTGCCGTTGCGGCGCCGGACGATCATCTTGTCGGACTTCTTGTTGTGCTTCCTGGTCTTGTAACCAAGTGCGGGTTTGCCCCACGGGGTCACAGGGCCCGGACGTCCGATGGGAGATTTGCCTTCGCCGCCGCCGTGCGGATGGTCGTTCGGGTTCATGACGGAACCGCGGACGGTCGGGCGGATACCCATGTGGCGGGTCCGGCCGGCTTTACCGATCTTGACGTTAGCGTGATCTGCGTTTCCGACCTGGCCGATGGTGGCAATGCAGGTTTCGGGAACGTAGCGGAGTTCACCGGAGGGCATACGGAGAAGGGCGTTGCCGTTCTCACGAGCCATGAGCTGTGCTGCGTTGCCGGCTGCTCTTGCAAACTGGCCGCCGCGGCCCGGGTACAGTTCCACATTGTGGATGAACGTACCGACCGGGATGTTGACCAGCGGAAGGGCGTTGCCGGGTTTGATGTCCGCGTTGGCGCCGGCCTCGACCGTGTCGCCGACCTTCAGGCCGACCGGGGCAAGGATGTAGCGCTTTTCGCCGTCTTCGTACTGAAGAAGGGCAATGTTGGCGGAACGGTTCGGGTCATACTCAAGCGTCATGACTTTGGCCGGCATGTCGACCTTGTCACGCTTGAAGTCGATGACGCGGTATTTTCTGCGGTTTCCGCCGCCTCTGTGGCGGACGGTGATTCTGCCGTAACTGTTGCGGCCGGAATGCTTGTTCAGCGGTTCCAGAAGGCTGCGTTCCGGAGCGACCTTGGACAGTTCGGAAGTGTCGATGACCGACATGTTACGGGTACCGTTGGTTGTCGGTTTAATGTTTCTGATTGCCATGTTCGTTCACACTCCTCTTCTGGCTTACAGCATACCGTCGAAGAACTCGATGGTCTTGGAGTCTTCGGTAAGCGTGACAATGGCTTTCTTCCAGGACGGAGTGTAGCCAGTGAAACGGCCCTGACGGCGCATTTTTCCGCGAACGTTCATGGTGTTAACTTTGGCAACTTCGACACCAAAAAGCTCTTCGCAGGCTTTGGAAATTTCAATTTTGTTGGCATCCTTGGCAACGGCGAAAGTGTACTTCTTCAGCGCCGAATTGGCCATGCTCGCCTCGGTGATGATTGGGCGGAGGATGATGTCCTGTGCAAGTTTACTCATGCATATACCTCCTCAAGTTTCTTGACCGCGTCTTCCAGGATAACGACCTTGTTGCTGTTGACGATGTCATAGACGTTGATGGCGTTCACCGGGGAGACCTTGACGCCTTTGATGTTGCGGGCGCTCTTGTAAATGGTCTCGTCCTTTTCCGGCGTGACGATGAGGGTCTTCTTGACGCTGCCAAGGGCTTCGAGGACCTTGACCATGTCCTTGGTCTTGATCTCTTTCAGCTCGAGCTTGTCGAGGACCTGGAATTCGTCACTGGCCACTTTGTCCGACAGAGCCGACTTCATGGCGAGCTTGCGGACTTTCTTGTTGATGTCGAAGCCGTAGGAACGCGGCTTCGGGCCGTGGGCAATACCGCCGTGGGTCCACTGCGGGGAACGGGTGGAACCCTGACGGGCACGGCCGGTGCCCTTCTGTCTCCAGGGCTTGCGTCCGCCGCCGGAAACTTCTGCACGAGTGAGGGTGGACTGAGTACCCTGACGCTGATTGGCCAGATAGTTGACAACGACGAGATGGACGGCGCTCATGTTCGGCTCAATACCGAAAACGCTGTCGGAAAGCTCGATGGTGCCCTTTTTCTTACCAGCTGCGCTGTAAACGTTTACGCTAGGCATATCTTCACTCCTCCTTATGCTTTGACGGTGTCACGGATGACAACGATTCCGCCGCGCGGGCCCGGTACGGCGCCCTTGATGGCGATGAGGTTGTTGTCCGCGTCGACCTTGACGACTTCAAGATTCTGGATGGTCACACGCTCATGGCCGAGGTGGCCGGCGAGTTTCTTTCCCTTGAAGACGCGGGACGGGTCGGAACAGGCACCCAGGGAACCTGCGTGACGGGCGTTCGGACCGGTACCATGGGATTCCTTCAGGCGGTGGAAATTCCAGCGCTTGATGGCACCTGCGGTACCCTTACCTTTGCTGGTGCCGATGACGTCGATCTTGTCGCCGGCGGCGAAGGTGTCAGCCTTGAGGATGTCACCGACGTTCAGTGCGGTGCAGTCTTCCAGGCGGAACTCTCTGAGAACTTTCTTCGGGGCAACGTTGGCCTTGTCAAACTGGCCTTTCATGGGTTTGTTGACCCGCTGTGCCTTGACGTCACCGAAACCGAGCTGAACGGCGTCATAACCGTCGTTGTCAGCCGTCTTCTTGAGGGTGACGGGGCACGGACCTGCTTCAATGACGGTGACGGGAACCACGTTTCCGGTTTCGTCAAAGAGCTGCGTCATACCGATTTTCTTACCGATAAGACCTTTCTGCATAATATTTCTCCTCCTTGTGGTTATTGGTTGGCGTTCTGCCAACTTGACCTGTCAGCCAGAAATCTCTCGGCACCGGGTGCAGTGCCAGCAATCAAATGTCGTTACAGTTTGATTTCGATTTCCACGCCGGCGGGAAGCTCAAGACCCGTCAGAGCCTCAACCGTCTTCTGGCTGGGTCTGAGGATGTCGATGAGTCTTTTGTGGGTGCGCTGCTCAAACTGTTCGCGGCTGTCCTTGTACTTGTGAACGGCACGAAGGATGGTGACGACTTCCTTTTCGGTCGGAAGCGGGACCGGACCGGAGACTTTGGCGCCCGTGCGCTTTGCGGTCTCAACGATCTTCTCCGCGGCGGTGTCTACGAGGTTGTGGTCGTAGCCCTTCAGTCTGATTCTGATTTTCTCTTTTACTGCCATTTTTACTCCTCCTAGAATTGGAATGGCGGGCCTGCTGTTCCGTTCTCCTGCTGACGAAGTCTTACACACAACCGGGTGTTTCTTCTATCAGCATTTAAAAAACCTGGAATTCGGATCCGCTTTTGTTGCGGCCTTCTTCCGGGTGGCCAAAACAGCTTTGCTAGTTTCGCCCGGTTTAAAATCGGACATACTCCGCGGAAATTCCCCGTCTCGAAGGACGGCCACCTCCCGCATCAACGCATATCTCTGGCGGAAAAGGGCGTAGATATCCCCTTTTCACGTGCCCTAGAATAATAACATAAACATATAAGGGAAGCAAGAGAAATTTTCGAAAAATTTCTGCGTTTTTTCCAAACATACAGAAATTTTTTCGGCAGTTTTACCAACGTCCCAAAATGTGGTGGTGAGCCAAAGTCGGGGTACAAAATATAGGCCGGGTATTATATAATAGGTATACCCTTTTTGAAGGAGTGAGAACATGTCTTCACCGCTGGCGGACCGCATCCGCCCCGAAACCCTCGACGACATTGTCGGTCAGCAGCACCTGCTGGCCCCGGGCCGCGCGCTCCGGAACATTATTGAATCCGGGAACATTCCAAACCTCATCTTCTACGGCCCGTCCGGCATTGGCAAAACGACCGTGGCACGGATCATTGCGCAGAAGACCAACAAGCGGCTGTTCCGCCTCAACGCCACCACCTCCGGCATTGCCGACATTAAGGACATGGTGGCCGAAGTCGGGACGCTCGCGGCGCCCAACGGCATCCTCCTGTATCTGGACGAAATCCAGTACTTCAACAAGAAACAGCAGCAGTCCCTGCTCGAGTACCTCGAGTCGGGGGACATTACCATGATTGCCTCCACCACGGAGAACCCGTACTTCTACGTGTACAACGCGGTTATTTCGCGATGCACGGTCTTTGAATTCAAAAGCGTCTCTTCGGAAGACATTGCGCTGGCCGTCCGGCGGGCGTTCCGCATCCTGTCGGAAGAGCACGCGGTCACCTACGAACCCGAGGAGGGCGTGACGCTGGCCATTGCCCGCGCCGCCGGAGGGGACGTCCGCAAGGCGGTCAACGCCGTGGAGCTCTGCGCCATGGCGGCCGGTGCGGCGGAAGCCGGATCCGCAGTCCCCATTACCCTGGACACCGTGGAGCAGATTACCTCCCGCTCCGCCATGCGGTACGACCGCGCCGGGGACGACCACTACGACATTGTCTCCGCCTATCAGAAATCCATGCGGGGCTCCGACCCGGACGCCGCCGTCCACTACCTGGCCCGGCTGCTCGACGCCGGCGACCTGGCCTCCGCCATCCGCCGGCTGCTCGTCTGCGCCTGCGAAGACGTGGGACTGGCCTATCCGCAGATTATCCCCGTCGTCAAAGCCGCCTGCGACATTGCGCTGCAGGTCGGCCTGCCCGAAGCGGAAATTCCGCTGGCGGACGCGGTCATATTAGTGGCTACATCGCCCAAGAGCAACAGCGGCAACAATGCCATTAAGGCAGCCATGGCCGACCTGCAGGCCGGGAACTCCGGGCCCATTCCGCGCCAGCTGCAGAACAAGCACTTCGACGGCGAGGACCAGGAAAACCCCGGGCAGTTCTACATTTACCCGCACGACTACCCGAACCACTGGACGTACCAGCAGTACCTCCCGGATGCCATTAAGGACGCCCATTATTATGCGTTCGGGGAGAATAAAAATGAACAGGCCGCCAAGGCGTACTGGGACAAAATCAAGGGCAATAAATAAACCTGGGTTCATTCCCGAAAAAGGGTCCCCGGGCCCGGATTGTGGAAAACCGCGGATTTATGCCGTTTTTGGCTGTCAAGACCGGATTTTTCCCGAAAAAAGGCCCAAATATAACTGTCTGTATATTTTTTTCGACCTAAAATGTTCAAAACTCTGTTGAAAGAGTGAAAAACCGGAAATATTTTTGACGCATTTTCGGGCTTTTTCGCCTTTTCCGCAGATTTGCGGAAAAGTTCCCTCTTGACAGTTTTTCCATTACGAACTGTTAAACGGGCTTTACATGATCCGAAAAAAAATAGCAATATGCACAGGTTCAAAACAGGTGTTTTTTTATGCGACTATTCATTGCCATCCCGTTCTCGGACGACGTCAAATCCGCCCTGCTGGACAGCATGGAGGACCTGAAGGCGAAGCACGTCTTCGGGAACTACACCCGGGAGGAGAACCTCCATCTGACCCTGGCCTTCCTCGGGGAGTTCGACGACCCGTCGGCGGTCATTGCGGCCATGAAGGACCTCTCCTTCCCGCCCATTCCTCTGACGCTGCACGGCGCCGGCCGGTTCGGCGACCTCTACTGGGTCGGGCTGGCCCACAGCAACGCGCTGCTGGAGACCGTCCGCACTCTGCGCCGCACGCTGGACGCCCGCGGCATCCGCTACGACCACAAGAAGTTCAAGCCGCACATTACCGTGCTGCGCCGCGCGGTCTCCGCGGAGCCGGTCCGCATCAAGGTGATGCCGGCCTCCATGACCGCCGACCGCATCTGCCTCATGAGCTCCTCCGTCGTTGGCGGCAAGCGGACCTACACCGAGCTTTTCTCCGTCCATGCCTGGTGAGGGGAAACGGTACCCCGGCACCACGGCGCACGGCGGGACAAAGCCCTGCGCAAAACAAAAACTGCACCGCTTTCGGGCGATGCAGTTTCTTTTTATTCTTATAATACCTAAAATATAGGAACCCGCTCCGGGCGGTGCGGCGGCTACAGCAAGCCGATGACGTCCAGCAGGGACGGCAGGACTTTGTCGCAGAGCGGCAGGAGTTCGTCGTCCGGCTGGGTCTCGTCGGGGATCATGACCGTGTAGCAGCCGGCGGCATGGGCGGCGCGGACGCCGTTCGGGCTGTCCTCGAGGACCAGGCAGTCCTTCGGGTCGAGGCCCAGTTTGGCGGCGGCCGTTTCAAAGACCTCCGGATCCGGCTTGGACTTCTCAACCTCTCCCCCGCACACGCTGGCGGCCAGGTACGGCCGGACGCCGGTCTCATCCCAGTATAGTTCTGCCATGTCCCGGGCGGTGCCGGTGGCCACACAGATGGGAATGTTCCGTTCTTTCAGGGCATCCAGCAGCTCGTAGAGGCCGGGCTTCAGCGGGACGCCGTTTTTCGCAATGTATTCGTTAAAGCGGCGGTACCGTTCCACGCGCATTTCCCAGTACAGGTCTTCGTCGTCCGGGTACCACTTCAGATATTTCTTGCAGTTGTCGTACTTGTTGGAGCCGCGGAACGACAGGATCTGTTCCTGCGTCAGCGGCCGGTTGTAGAGCTGTGACACCTCGGTCCAGACCACGGTGGACAGGTGCTCGGTGTCGTACATGATGCCGTCCATATCCAGGAGGGCGCCTTTGATGGTTCTCATGCGTCCGGCCCTCCTTCCAGGGGTTCCGGCGGCCGTTCGCCCGGCCGGTCTTCCGGGAGTTCCGGTGCCGCGGGCTTCTGCGCCGCGCGCTTCGTCTGCCAGAGTTTCTTGCCGATGATGTAGACAATGGGCCCGGCAATGAGGCCGATGCCGTTGAAGCCGGTCAGGACGAACCCGCCGACGCTGGCGGCCACCTCTTCCAGAGGCGAAATGCCGAGGGACTTCCCGCGCACGAACGGCTCGAGGATCTGCCGGACGACCATGATGAGGACGAACAGGCCGAATAGCCAGAGGCCGGTTTCCCGGTCCTTGTCAATGACCAGCTCGTAAAACGCCCACGGGAGCATGGTAATGCCGAGACCGAGGAACGGAACGGCGTCCACTACCGTAATGCCAATGGCAATGAGGATCCAGTGCTTTACACCAATGAAGTACAGGCCGGTGAGCAGGGCTGCCAGCGTAATCAGCGAAAGGATGACCTGGGATTTCACCCAGTCCTTGATGGTGGTGGCGGAGTGTTTGAGAAACGCTCCTCCGGTATTGTCTGCCATGGAAACACCTCCGTGACGTGCATGGAATACGAAAAAAAGCAGCCTCACTTTCGTGAGGCTGCTTTTTGGTGACCCGGACGAGAATCGAACTCGTGTTACCGCCGTGAAAGGGCGGTGTCTTAACCGCTTGACCACCGGGCCTCTTATGG
>ONLO01000146.1 GCA_900318715.1 uncultured Eubacteriales bacterium
CAGCTGGAGGAGGAGCGCGCCCGCGCCGAAGCCCAGAAGCAGGAGCGCGAGGCCGCCAAAGCCCGCGCAGAGGCCGAGCAGCGTGAGAAAGAGGCAGCCGCCGCCCGCGCCCGCGAAGAGGCCGAGCAGCGCAGAGCCGAAGAGGCCCGGCGCAAAGCGGCCGAAGAAGCCGAGCGCAAAGCCGCCGAAGCTGCCGCTGCCGAGGCCGCGGACGACCCGATTGCCCGTCTGGAGAAGGCCATCCTGGCCGTTGCCGAGCAGCAGGGCAAGGTCGGCCAGCTGCAGGGCCAGCTGGCAAACGCCGACCTTAACGACGCCATGCGCACCCGGCTGCAGCTCCAGCTGGATGCCGAGGAGGCCAAGCTTGCCATCCTCAAGCGCAGCGTGACGGAACTGGAAACCGAGGTCATGGGATGATCTTTCTCTTAGCTTCGCAAAACCCGTACAAAAAGGCCGAGTTCGCCCGCATCCTGGAGCCGCTCGGCATTACCATACAGACCGGTCCGGAGGCCGGCATAGACCTTCCGGACGTGGACGAGACCGGGACCACCTTTGAGGAGAACGCGCTGCTCAAAGCCGAGGCCGGGTGCCGCGTCAGCGGCATGCCGACCCTCTCCGACGACTCCGGTCTCTGCGTGGACGCGCTGGACGGCGCCCCCGGCATCTACTCGGCCCGGTTTTCCGGGGAGGGCGGGGAGCACGGCGACGACGCGGCCAACAACCGCAAACTGCTCGACGTCATGAAGGACGTTCCCGAAGACCGGCGCACCGCCCGCTACGTGGCGGCCGTTGCCGCGGTCTTCCCGGACGGCCGCAAGTTCGTGGTCCGCGGCACCTGTGAGGGCCGCATCGGTTACGAAGAGCGCGGCGCCGGCGGGTTCGGCTACGACCCGCTCTTCCTCTACGGCACCGAAGGGGACAAGACCTACGCGGAAGTCCCGGCCGCCGTCAAGGACGAGAGCAGCCATCGCAGCGTGGCGCTGCACAAAATGGCCGCGCTGCTGAAGGAGGAACTGTATTGACCAGCAAAGAACGGGCTGCGCTGCGCGCGCAGGCCAACCCCTTGAAACCCATCTTCCAAATTGGCAAGAACGGTCTCAATGAGGCCGCCGTTGCCAGCGTGGACGAGGCTCTGACGGCGCGGGAACTCATCAAAGTCAAAGTGCTTCTGGAGAGCTCTCCCGTCCCGCCGAAGGAAGCGGCGGCGGAACTGGCCGCAGCCACCGGCGCCGAATGCGTCGGCGTCATCGGCGGCGTCATCATCCTGTACCGCTACAGCCAGGAACTCCACGACAAGGAAAAACAAAAGGCGGCCAACATCCGCAAGGCGGAACGCGACCGCAAATCCAATGCAAGGAACAGGGAGCAGCGTGAAAAGAACCGGAATTTTCGGCGGAACGTTTAATCCGCCCCACCTCGGACATCTTCATATTGCAACGGAGTTCGCGGACCAGATGGAACTGGACCGCGTCATCATCATCCCGTCCCACGTCCCGCCGCACAAGGCGGCGCCGGACCTTGCCTCCGACGAACAGCGCCTGGCCATGTGTGAGGCCACCTTCACCGACAAGCGCTTTCTGGTCAGTGACATGGAAATGCGCCGCGGCGGCCTCAGCTACACCGTGGACACGCTGGCGTACCTCCAGGAGGAGGTCGGCGGGGAACTCTTCTTCCTCATCGGGGACGACATGCTCTTCTACTTCGACAAATGGCGGGACCCGCACGGCGTGCTCCGCCGCTGCCGCATTGTGACGTCCGTCCGCAGTGAGGACGTCAAACTGGAGGAACTGGAAGCCTACGCCCGGCGCCATTTCCCGGACGAATTCGAAGCCGGCCGCTTCGTGTTCCTGCCCATGACGCCGTTCCCGGTCAGCTCCACCGAAATCCGGAACAAGGTCCGGGACGGGGAGCCGGTGGACGGCCTGGTTTCGCCGGGAACGCTGGAACTCATCCGAAAAGGAGCGCTGTATTTATGACAGAACTGCTGAATCGCGAAGAGGAATTCAAGGCCATCCTCCGGGAAAAACTGAAGCCCTCCCGCTACGAACACTCCTGCAACGTGGCGGCCGCGGCCGTCGAACTGGCGGAGCGCTACGGCGGGGACCGGGACAAGGCCTATCTTGCGGGCCTGCTCCACGACATTGAGAAAAACGCACCTTTTGAGGAACAGCAGAAGTACATGCTGCAGCTCGGCGACGCGCTGGAACCCGAGGTGCTGGAAACCAAAAAACTCTGGCATGCGCCCGCCGGCGCGGCCTACCTCCGGGACGAGCTCGGCGTGGTTGACGCCGATATCCTCGGTGCAGTAAAATACCATACCACGGGACGGCCCGGCATGACCCTCCTTGAGAAGATCATCTACGTGGCCGACTTCATTTCCGCCGAGCGGGACTACAACGGCGTGGAAGAGGTGCGGGAAACCGCCCTCCGGGACCTGGACGAGGCCTGCTTCGTCGGCGCGGAGTACGTGCTGAAAAAGCTCCTGAAAAAGGGCCGACTCCTCAACGCCGACACGGTCGGACTGTACAATGAAGAAGCCCGTTTCCTGACAGAACAAAGAAAGGCAGAAACCCTATGACAAGTCTGGAAAAAGCAGAGAAGATCCGGGACATCCTGGACCAAAAGAAAGCCCTGGATATCAAGGTCATGAAGGTCGGCGACCTCACCATTGTGGCCGACTACTTCGTTCTGGCGAACGGCACCTCGACCACGCAGATCAAGTCTCTGGCCGACGAGGTCCAGTACCAGCTCGAACAGCTGTCCGAGCCGGCCCGCCTGGAGGGAAAGACCTCGGACTGGCTGCTCATAGACTCCTCGGACGTCATTGTCCACGTCTTCCTGCCGGAGGCCCGCGAACACTTCAATCTGGAGCGGGTCTGGGCAGACGCCGAAGAAGTCTGAACTTCGTAAAACGCAAAGATTTTTGACATAAAAAAGGACTGTTGATTCATGAAAGCGTATGACTTTAAAACCGTCGAGTGCAAATGGCAGAACAAGTGGGAAGAGGCCGGTGTGTTCCACGCCGAAGACTTTTCGCACAAGCCGAAGTTCTACGGCCTCGTCGAGTTCCCGTACCCGTCCGGAGCCGGCATGCACGTCGGCCATATCAAGGCCTATTCCGGCCTGGAGGTCGTCACCCGGAAACGGCGGAAAGAGGGCTACAATGTCCTGTTCCCCATCGGCTTTGACGCCTTCGGCCTCCCGACCGAGAACTATGCCGTCAAGACCGGCATGCACCCGCGGGACGTCACCGACATGAACATAGCCAAGTTCACGGGCCAGCTCAAGCGCGTGGGCTTCTCCTTCGACTGGACCCGTGTCGTCGACACGACCGACGAGGACTACTACAAGTGGACCCAGTGGATCTTCCTGAAACTCTTCGACCACGGTCTGGCGTTCCGGGACAAGACCCTCGTCAACTACTGCCCGCACTGCAAAGTCGTCCTCTCCAACGAGGACTCCCAGGGCGGCAAGTGCGACATCTGCCACAGCGACGTCGTCCAGCGCGAAAAGGTCGTCTGGTACCTGCGCATTACGGAGTATGCCGACAAGCTGCTCCAGGGCCTGGAGACCGTTGAGTACCCGGAGAACATCAAGCAGCAGCAGATCAACTGGATCGGCCGTTCGGAAGGCGCGTTCGTCAACTTCCCGCTCCACGGCACGGACGAAATGATCCGCATTTACACGACCCGTCCGGACACGCTCTTCGGCGTGACCTTCATGGTCATGGCGCCGGAGCATCCGCTGATTGACAAATACAAAGACCGCATTACCAACATGGACGCCATTACGGCGTACCGGGAGGAATGCGCCAAAAAGACCGAATTCGAGCGCACCCAGCTGGTTAAGGACAAGACCGGCGTCAAAATTGACGGCCTGACCGCGGTCAACCCGGTCAACGGCAAGGAAGTGCCCATCTTCGTGGCGGACTACGTCATGATGGGCTACGGCACCGGCGCCATTATGGCCGTTCCGGCACACGACCAGCGTGACTACGACTTTGCCAAGGCCTTCGGCATTGACATTATTGAAGTCATCAAGGGCGGCGACATCAGCAAAGAGGCCTACACCGGCGACGGCGAAATGGTCAACTCGGATTACCTCAACGGTCTCACGAACAAAAAAGACTCCATTGCCAAAATGATTGAGGTCCTCAAAGAGAAAGGCCTCGGCGAAAAAGGCGTGCAGTACAAGATGAAGGACTGGGCGTTCAACCGCCAGCGCTACTGGGGCGAGCCCATTCCCATCATCCATTGCCCGGTCTGCGGCGATGTAGCGGTCCCCTATGAAGAGCTTCCGCTGCGGCTTCCGCCCGTCCAGGACTACCAGCCCGGAACGGACGGCGAAAGCCCGCTTGCCAAAATTCCGGAATTCGTCAACTGCAAATGCCCGAAGTGCGGCGGAGACGCCAAACGGGAGACGGACACCATGCCCCAGTGGGCCGGGTCGTCCTGGTACTTCCTGCGGTACATTGACCCGCACAACGACCAGGCGTTTGCCGATCCTAAGAAACTGGAGTACTGGGGCCCCATCGACTGGTACAACGGCGGCATGGAGCATGTCACCCGCCATCTGATCTACTCGCGGTTCTGGCACCGCTTCCTGTATGACATTGGCGAAGTCCCGTTCCCGGAGCCCTATTCCAAGCGCTCCGCGCAGGGCATGATCCTGGGCGCCGACGGCGAGAAGATGTCCAAATCCAAGGGCAACGTCGTGGACCCGAACGACGTCGTCGACGAATTCGGCGCCGACGTCCTGCGCACCTACGTCCTCTTCATGGGCGACTACGGCCAGGCGGCCCCGTGGTCCGAGACCTCGGTCAAGGGCTGCAAGCGCTTCCTGGACCGCACCTGGGCGCTCCAGGACCTTCTCACCGACGGCGACGAGTACACGAAGGAGCTCACCAGCGCCTTCCACAAGACCGTCAAGAAGGTGTCCGAGGACATTGAGGCCATGAAGTTCAACACCGCCGTGGCGGCCCTCATGACGCTGCTCAACCAGATCTATGACAAGGGCGCCGTCAACCGCGCGGAACTGCAGACGTTCCTGACGCTGCTCAACCCGTTTGCCCCGCATATTACGGAGGAAATCTGGGAAGCGCAGGGCTACGAAGGCCTGCTCGCCGCTGCGCCGTGGGCCACCTGGGACGAAGCCAAGTGCGTGGACGACGAAATTGAAATTGCCGCCCAGGTCAACGGCAAGATCCGCGCCCGCATTATGGTGGCGGCCGACATTTCGGACGCCGATGCCATTGCGGCGGCCAAGGCCGACGCCAAGGTGGCGGAAGCCATGGCCGGCAAGACCGTGGTCAAAGAGCTGTACGTCAAAGGACGGCTCGTCAACATTGTTGTGAAATAAGAGAGGCGTGCCCTCATGTTATCCGATTTTATCAATGACTTCAGCGAGTTCCGGATGGCCCTCTGGGACAACCTCCCGTCGGTCATTGTGGCCCTGATCGTCTTCCTGCTGCTCCTCCTGCTCCGCGGGAACCTGTCCCGCGGCATAGGGTCGGCGCTGCAGAAGTCGACCGCCAAGTGGCCGGTCCTTTCCGACGGGCTGTACCATGCGGTCGTCCGGCCGCTGCGGCTGTTCTTCATCTTTTTCGCCATCTGGCTGCTGTTCGAAATCATCCAGCCCACGGCGGGCCATGTCGTGTTCCGGCAGGCCACCATGGACTTTGTGGACAAGCTGTACCGGCTGGCGTGCATCTTCTCGGTCGGCTGGGCCCTGGCCCTGTTTGCGCCCTATCTGACGCAGCAGATGCTGAGCCCGGAGACCGGCATGCAGAAGTCCAGCGAAGTGGCGGTCCGCTTTCTGTCGAACGTCATGAAGATTATTGTCGTCTCCATTGCCGTGGTCATTGCCATCAGCGAACTCGGCTACAATATCAACGGCATTATTACCGGACTCGGTCTCGGCGGCCTGACCTTTTCCCTGGCCGCCCAGCGGACGGCCTCCAACCTGTTTGCCGGGTTTGAAATGGTCACGGACAAGCCGTTCGACGTCGGCGACTACATCAAGTGCAAGTCCTGTGAAGGGACCATTGAAGATATGAACATGCGCTCCACGCGCGTGCGCACCATGGACGACCTCCTGGTCGTGGTCCCGAACTCGGTCCTCATGGACGAGGCGGTCACCAATTTCACGGCCATGGGCAAGCGGTACCACACCGAGACCCTGACGCTGAAATACGACACCAAACCGGCGGCGGTCCGGCGGATCTGCGCCGAAATCCAGGCCATGCTGGAGTGCCATCCGGGCGTGGACGACGGCCGCATTGTGGTCCGGTTTGACGGCTTCGGCGAAAGCAGCCTGAACCTCCGG
>ONLO01000073.1 GCA_900318715.1 uncultured Eubacteriales bacterium
ATTTTGTCCAGGTGTTCGCGCTCCTTGATTTCAATGAGCTTGGACTTCAGCATGCGCATGCAGACTTCACGGTTCTGGTGCTGCGAACGCTCGACCTGGCAGGAGACGACAATGCCCGTCGGCTTGTGGATGAGACGGACCGCGGACGAGGTCTTGTTGACCTTCTGCCCTCCCGCACCGGAGGCGCGGTACACTTCCATTTCAATGTCTTCCGGACGGAGGTCGACCTCAATGGTGTCGTCAATTTCCGGCATGACTTCCACGGAGGAGAACGAGGTGTGGCGGCGTCCCTGCGAGTCGAACGGAGAGACGCGGACCAGCCGGTGGACACCGGCCTCGGACTTCATGTAGCCGTAGGCGTTCTCGCCTTCAATAAGGATGGTGGCGGATTTAATACCGGCTTCATCGCCGTCCTGATAGTCCAGGGTCTTCACCTTGAAGCCGTGGCGCTCACCCCAGCGGCAGTACATGCGGAAGAGCATCTGCGCCCAGTCCTGTGCCTCGGTCCCGCCGGCGCCGGCATGGAACGTGAGAAGGGCGTTCTTCTCGTCGTACTCGCCGGAGAGCAGGGTGGAAAGGGTCATGGTATCCAGTTTGGACTTGACCTCGTCCACGCTCTCTTTGCACTCGTCAAAGAGGCTTTCGTCTCCCTCTTCGTCGGCGAGTTCAATCATGACCATGGCGTCTTCATAGGCTGAGGCCAGGGAGTCATATTCCGCGACCCGGTTTTTCAGTTTGCTGGTGCGCTGTGTGACTTTCTGGGAGTTCTCGAGGTTGTCCCAGAACCCTTCCTGCGCCGCTTCGTCCTCCAGCTTTTTGATTTCCTCTTTCATGGAGTCGTAGCCGATGGACTCTTTCAGTTCGGCAAGGGGCTTCTCACTTTCGAGGAGCGAGAGCCGCAGCTCTTCGTATTGGAGCATGGTATCACCCTTTCGTAGCTAGCACCCTATTATATTAAAAATAATTTTCAAAGTAAAGAGCGGAAAACGGGCGCTTTCGTTGAAAAACGCTCCTTAGTAATGTATAATTAAGCGTATTTTTGAGGAACCAGGAGGTGACCGGATGGACTTCAACGGCATCCATTGTCCCGTTTGCCACGAGGCGTTCACCGCGGAGTCGGACGTCGTCGTGTGCCCCGAATGCGGGACCCCTATGCACCGGGAGTGTTACAACCGGCTTGGTCACTGTGTCAAAGAAGATAAACACGCCGAAGGATACGTCTGGAAGCGCCCGTATGACCCGCAGGCCGAAGCCGCCCGCCAGGCGGAAGAGGAGCGGATCCGGCAGCGCCGCCAGCAGTATGCGGACGCGGACAAGGAGCAGCAGGACCGCGGCGGCCTGTTCGGCATTGGGTACGACAATGTGGAGAAGGGAACCGAAAGCCAGTTCTTCCCGAACATGCGCGTACTCGGACCGGACGAAAAAATTGGGAACTACACGGCGAAGGAGTACTCCGCTGTGGTGCAGCGGAACGCCAACCGTTACATTCCCAAGTTCTTTATTATGGAGAAGAGCAAGCGCAAGGTGTCCCTGAACCTGGCCGGGTTCTTCTTCCCCATTCTGTGGCTGGCCTACCGGAAAATGTACAAGTGGGCGGCCTTGGCGGCGGTCATCACCCTCATTATTCCGCTGATCTTTGCCAATAAAGTCTACCGGTACTATGCCGACTACACGGAGGCGGTACAGGAATACCTCATGGAGGACATGGAGACGGAGGCCGACGAGGACACCCCGCCACCGGCCATGCCGGTCCCCGGCGAACGTCCCATGGCGCTCGTCATCAACGCATATGTGGAGCTGCTTGTCCAGGTGGCTGTCGGTCTCTTCGGCAACTTCCTCTACCGGAAACGGTGTGACGAACTGCTGAACGAAGCGGCATCCCGGGCCGGCCCCGAGCGGGAGGCGTTCCTGCGGAAGCACGGCGGCGTCAGCGCCATGAACTGCGTCAGCTTCGCCGTCATCCTGTACCTGGTTGTCATGGCCCTGCTTCTGCTGACGGCCAAAACCGGGACGGATCTTGCAACCATCATCTGGAGGCTGTTTCAACAATGAGTAAGAAATGTGCCATTGTCCTCGCCGGCGGCGAGGGAAAACGCATGAAATCCACCAGGCCGAAAGTGCTCTCCGAAGTGCTGTTCACCCCCATGATCGACTGGGTGCTGGACGCGGCCGCCGACAGCGGCGTAGAAGACGTCGTCCTGGTCGTCGGACACCTCGGGGAAATGCTGGAGAGCTACATCGCTGACCGTGCCAACATTGTCTGGCAGCGCGAGCGCCTCGGAACCGGCCATGCCGTTATGCAGGCTCTGCCGTTTCTGGAAGCCTCGGACGCCGACCACGTTCTCATTCTGAACGGCGATGCACCATTTATGGACGCGGAAACCATCTCCCAGTCCGAAGCCCTTCATGAGAAGGAGGGAAATGCCGTCACCGTCATTTCCGCCCGGCTCACGGACCCGTTCGGGTACGGCCGCATTGTCCGCGGGGAAGACGGCAGCCTGGACTCCATTGTGGAGGAGAAGGACGCCACCGCCGGTCAGCGCGCCATTACAGAGGTCAACTCCGGCGCCATGTGGTTCAACCGGGAAGACCTCATCTCGTCGCTCGGCAAGCTGACCACGGACAACGCGGCGGGCGAGTACTACCTGACCGACACCATCGGCATTCTGCGGGCGGAAGGCAAGCGCGCCGGCGCGGCCATGACCGAGAACGCCAAAGTGGTCCTCGGCGCCAACGACCGGTACCAGCTCTACCAGCTCAACGAAATGGTCCGGAAGGACATTTTGAAAGAGCACATGCTGAACGGCGTCGGCATTCCGTGCATGGACGGCATTATGATTGCCCCCGGCGTGGAAATTGCAGCCGGCACCACCATTCTGCCGAACACCATCCTGCGCGGCAAGACCGTCATCGGCGCGGACTGCGTCATTGGACCCGGTGTGGTCCTGACGGACGCCGACGTCCCGGCCGGAACCGTCCTGCCGGAGGAGTAATTTCATATGTTTGGATTTTCCAGCAAGCCCGCGTACATTATTGCGGGGCTCGGCAACCCGGGCTCCGACTATCAGCGGACGCGGCACAACGTGGGGTTCCTCGTTCTGGATACGCTGGCCGACAAGCACGGCGTGAGCCTGACCCGGATGAAGTACCATTCGCTCATGGCCCGCACCACCATTGACGGAAAAGGCGTGCTCCTCATGAAGCCCCAGACGTACATGAACAACAGCGGCGAGGCCATTGAAGAGGCCGCTTCGTACTTCAGGATACCGCCCGAACACATTATTGTCATTTCGGACGACATCCATCTGGAGCCCGGCAAACTGCGCATCCGGCGCAGCGGGTCCGCCGGCGGCCACAACGGTCTGAAGAGCATTATTGAATGCACCGGTTCCGACCAGTTCCCGCGGGTGCGGGTCGGCATTGGAGACCGGAACCGCCGCCAGGAAGACCTGGCCGACTTCGTGCTCTCGAAGTTCACCGAAGACGACCTCAAAGCACTGCCTCTGGAAGAAGCGGCGGAGGCGGCCGAGCTCATCCTTGCCGGCAATATTGCCGAAGCCATGAACCGCTTCAACTAACTGCATTTTGACACCCCCATCGGAGTCCGATGGGGGCGTTACCCGTTGGAGGCCCTATGTCCGGATTCTCAAATGCCCTGCGAAACAGCCGGGACTACAACTCCATACTGGACAGCGTCCGCAGCCGGGAGTTCCCGTTCGGCATTCTCGGTGCGGTCCCCATCCACAAAGCGTTCCTGATCCATTCCCTTCTGGAGGATACGGGCCGCCGCGCCGCGGTCCTGGTGCCGGATGAGGGGACTGCCGCAAAGCTGGCGGAGGACCTGAACAGCCTCGGGAGCCCGGCGGCGGTCGTGCCGGCGCGGGACCTGCTGTACCGCTCGGACCAGACGCGGTCCCGGGAGTACGAGCAGCAGCGCGTGGGCGCCCTGTCCGCCTGGGTGCTCGGCAGCGTGAAGGTCCTGCTTCTGCCGGCGGAGTCCGTGCTGCAGAAAACCGTGCCGGCGAAGACGCTGGCGGAGCGGATGATTGCCCTCCGGACCGGCGAGGACATCCGCATGGACCAGCTCCTTCGGGCGCTGGTGGCGGCCGGCTACAAGCGGGCGGACGAGGTGGAGGGACCCGGCCAGTTCGCGGTGCGCGGCGGCATTGTGGACTTCTTCCCGCCGGAGCGGGAGCGCCCTCTGCGGATGGAACTCTGGGGCGACACCATTGACAGCATCAGTGAGTTCGAGACGGATTCCCAGCGGCGGACCGACATGGTGGAGGACATCCTCCTCACGCCGTCGGCAGAGCTCATTGCGGACGACCCGGAGGCCCTGGCCGTCCGGCTGGAGGCCATTGCCCGCAAGGTCCGCACGAAGAACGCCGACCTGGTCAAAACCAAACTCTACGACGACGCCGATGCCGTCCGCGCCGGACGGGACCTGTGTCTCGACAAATACCTGAACCTCCTGCACGGGGACGCGGCCACGCCGCTGTCCTACCTGCAGAACGGCGACCTCCTGTTCGTGGCCGAGAGCGGCACGGTGCGGGAGCGCGCCAATGCCGCGGTCAAGCTGAACCGCGAGGAACTCAAGGATGCCCTGGAAACGGCGGACTATATCAAGCCGTTCGGCGACCTGACCATTACCTTCGCCCAGCTGGCGGAGGACTATGCCGCGGCCGACACCATTTACCTCGACAACTTTGCCCGAGGCAGTTTCGATACGCCGGTCCGGGAGCTCCACAGCTTGACCCTCGGCCAGGTGCCGGCATGGAACGGGACCCTCTCGTCCCTTATGCAGGACTGCCTGCCGGCCGACCCGAAGGAGTGGACCACCGTGCTGGCGGCGGGCACGCCCAAGGCAGCGGCTGCCCTGGCGGAGGAACTTCAGGACCGCGGCTACCGTGCGGCGTACTTCCCGGTGACCCCGGAGAAGTTCACGCCCGGCTACATTACGGTCCTTGGCGCCGCGTTCTCGTCCGGTGTCATCTTCCGGGACGCGTCCTTTATGATGATCAGCCACACGGCGGCCGGCGGCCGGGCCAAAGTCCGGCGGCGCCGCGTGAAGAACGCGGTCAACACGTTCCACAGCCTGGACGAACTGCACAAGGGCGACTACGTCGTCCACACCATCTACGGCATCGGCATCTTCGAGGGCATTGAGAACCTGACCGTTGCCGGTGTCACCAAGGACTATCTGAAAATAAAATACGCCCGGAACGAGGCGCTCTACGTGCCCGTCACCCAGCTGGACCTGGTCGGCAAGTACATCGGCCCGCGGGAAGACTCGAAGAATGTCCGGCTGAACCGGCTCGGCTCGAAGGAGTGGGAGAACTCCCGGAAGAAGGTCCGCAAGGCCGTGGCCGACATGGCCAAAGAGCTCACCGAGCTCTACGCCAAGCGCCTCAAGGCGCCGGGCTACGCGTTCTCGCCGGACATTGACATGCAGAACGACTTTGAGCGCCGGTTCGAATACGACGAGACCGACGACCAGATCCGCTGCTCCTACGAAATTAAACATGACATGGAGCAGGCGTACCCCATGGACCGCCTTCTCTGCGGCGACGTCGGCTTCGGCAAAACGGAAGTGGCGCTGCGGGCGGCATTCAAGTGCATTGCCGACGGAAAACAGTGTGCCATCCTGGTCCCCACGACCATCCTGGCCTTCCAGCACTACAACACCATCCTGCAGCGGTACGACGGGTTCCCGGTGAACATTGAAATGCTCTCCCGGTTCAAGACCCCGAAAGAGCAGAAGAAGATTATTGATTCGGTGCGCCGCGGTTCCACCGACATTGTTGTCGGCACGCACCGCCTCATTTCCAAAGACATTGAATTCCGGGACTTGGGACTCCTCATTGTGGACGAGGAGCAGCGCTTCGGCGTGGCCCAGAAGGAAAAACTCAAGGCGAAGTTCCCGAATGTGGATGTGCTGACGCTGTCGGCCACGCCCATTCCGCGGACGCTCAATATGGCCATGTCCGGAATCCGCGACATGTCCATTATTGAAGAGGCGCCGCAGGACCGCCATCCGGTCCAGACCTATGTCCTCGAATACGACGCGGATGTGGTGGCCCAGGCCATAGAACGCGAACTGCGCCGCGGCGGTCAGGTCTACTACATGCACAACAAGGTGGAGACCATTTCCCAGTGCGCGGCCCGCGTCAAGGAGCTGGCGCCGGAGGCCCGCATCGGCATTGCCCACGGCAAGATGTCCGAAGACGAGCTTTCGAACGTCTGGCGGGAACTCATGGCAGGGGACATTGACATCCTTGTCTGCACCACCATTATTGAAACGGGCGTCGACGTGCCGAACGTCAACACCCTTATTATTGAACACGCGGACCGGTACGGGCTGTCCCAGCTCCATCAGATCCGCGGACGCATCGGACGCTCGTCCCGCCGCGCCTCGGCGTACTTCACGTTCACCGGCGGCAAGGAACTGACCGAAATTGCCGCCCGGCGTCTGTCGGCCATCCGCGAGTACACGGAGTTCGGCTCCGGCTTCAAGATTGCCATGCGGGACCTCGAACTGCGCGGCGCCGGCAACATCCTCGGCGCGGAGCAGCACGGCCACATGGAGGCCGTCGGCTACGACCTGTATCTCAAAATGCTGGCGGAGGCCGTCAGCGACGAGAAGGCCGGCGAGCCCGAGCGCCCCCACGAGGAGTGCCTCATTGACCTTCAGATGGATGCGCACATTCCGGAGAACTACATTTCCAGCGTGCCCAACCGGCTGTCCATGTACCGCCGCATTGCGGACATCCGCACGAACGACGACGCCATGGATGTCATGGACGAGCTCATTGACCGGTTCGGCGACCCGCCGGAGGCGGTCCGCGGCCTCATTGAAGTGTCCCTCTTACGGAACACGGCGGCAGGGCTCGGCATCCACGAAATCGGCCAGCGCGGCGAGAACCTGCTCCTCTACTGGAACAATCTCAACATGAAGGCGGTCTCCCGCCTGGCAGGCGACTTCCCGAAGCGCGTCATGATTAATGCCGGCTCCAAACCGTACGTCTCGTTCAAAGTGGAGGACCCCGGCGAAACCCTCAAAGACCTCAAGGCGGCCCTGCTCATCCTCTCGGCTGCCGCCCGGGAAGAGGGGCGGGAGGAAGGCCGCTGAACCCAACTGAACACAAATAAAGACCTCAGTCCGAAGACTGAGGTCTTTTTCTGGGTGCAGGGAGAGGACTTGAACCTCCGACCTCCGGGTTATGAGCCCGACGAGCTACCAACTGCTCTACCCTGCGATATATGTCAAGAGGCGTACGCCCCGTTGACTGCCTAGCTATTATAGTACAGCCCCTTCAGAAAAGCAAGCCTTTTCTGAAGGCAATAAAAAACCGCCTCCCGGGGGAGACGGTTCTTGTTTTCGGGTTTTCCGCGGCTCAGGAAAGATACTCCTTCGGCTCTTTCTCGGCGGCTTCGTGGATCTTGAGCTCCTTGGCGCCCGCCTCACGGACGGCGTCCAGCTTGCGCTCCACGGCTTCCATTTCCGCTTCCAGGATTTCCTTTTCCTCGGCGGCTTTGGCGGCAACGGCTTCGCGGGCACGGCGGGCTTCACGCTCCACCTTTTCCTTCTCAATGACGGCGTCGAGTTTGGCGTCCATGGCGCTGGTGGCTTCCCGTTCCATGTCCGTCATGGGACGGTAGTCGCCGGGGTTCGATGCGTTCTTGACGGCGGCTTTCACTTCGGCAGCGGCTGCGGGGACAACCGTTGCAGCGGCCGGGGCGACGGGTTCGGCATTGGACGAAACAAATGCGCGGACTTCCTCTTCCCGGGCAGCCAGGTCGGCTTTCTTCGCCTCCATGGCCTTCTTCGTGGCTTCGGTCTTCTCGGCAATGGCTTTTTCCGCCGCTTTGTCACGGTTCGGGGCAAGCACAATGCCGCGGTCGGCCAGAACTTTCTCGGCCTCCTTGTTGCGGGCGGCCTGTTTGGCGGCCACTTCCTGTTCCACGGCTTCGGCGGCCTTGGCTTCGGCAGCCGCGGCGCGCTTCTCCTCTTCCTTGATGAGGCTCAGGTTTTTGAGAGCGTCCTCCTTGACACGGGCAAGGGTCGGCTCGTATCCGTTCTTCAGGCGCTCTTCATAAATCTTCTGTGCCTGCTTCTGACGCTGGGCACGAAGCTTTTTCTCATACTTTTTCTGGTCCTTTTTCAGTTGGGCCTGCTGTTTGGCAACAGCCGCTTTCCGGTCTTTTGCAACGGCAACAGCGGGGCGCACATTGTCATTGTGCTCGGCGAACTTTTCCTTGGCAATTACGAGGGCCTTCTGAAGAAGTTCGGCGTAATATTCTTTCATTTACATCGATCCCCTTTTTCAAAACGCGGACTACCGCAATTTAATTACTTTCTATAATAATAAACAATTTCCAATATGCTGTCAATTGAGTTCTCCCGTCCCGCGGACGCCGGTTTTCCGGAATCTTGGATTCTTCTTCACAATTTAGTCCTTGCAGACTCGGCAAAGATGATTATAATTAATTCCGTAAGTTTTTGACTACAAATCTCGTTCTAGGAGGAACCCGTATGGCACCCATTCTGGAATGCCGCGGTCTCACCAAGAAGTACGGCAGCACACTTGCGCTGAACGGCATTGACCTCTCCCTGGAACCCGGCCGGATCATTGGTCTGCTCGGGCCCAACGGAAGCGGAAAAACCACGCTCATCAAGCTTGCCTGCGGACTTCTGGTCCCCACCAGCGGTGAAATTCGGATTGACGGCAAAACGCCGGGCGTCGAGACCAAAAAGCTCGTTGCCTACCTGCCGGAACGCAACTATCTGAGTGACGGCATGACCGTCCGTCAGATGCTGAAGTTCATGGCGGACTTTTACGAAGACTTCAACATGGACAAGGCGCACGACATGCTCCAGCACCTGGACATTGACCCGAACAAGCGCTTCAAAGCGCTCTCCAAGGGCACCCGGGAAAAGGTCCAGCTCATCCTGGTCATGTCCCGCGACGCCAAACTCTATCTTTTGGACGAGCCTATCGGCGGCGTAGACCCTGCATCGCGCGACTACATCCTTGACACCATCCTCAAAAATTACGCCAAGGACGCCACGGTCGTCCTCAGCACCCACCTCATTGCGGACATTGAACCCGTCCTCGACGAGTTCGTCTTCATCCGCACCGGCGACATGATCCGCCACAGCACCGTGGAATCGGTCCACGAGTCCGGCGAGTCGGTCGACACGCTGTTCCGGGAGGTGTTCCGATGCTAGGCAAACTCATTAAACACGAATTC
>ONLO01000018.1 GCA_900318715.1 uncultured Eubacteriales bacterium
CGGCGCCACCATCAACATGGACGGTACCGCCATTATGCAGGGTGTTGCGGTCGTGTTTGCAGCACAGGCATTCGGCATTAACCTCGGCCTCAAGGGCTACCTCACCGTCATCCTGACGGCCACGCTGGCCTCCATTGGTACCGCGGGCATTCCGTCCGTCGGTCTGGTTACGCTGTCCATGGTCTTTGCCTCCGTCGGCCTGCCGGTCGAAGGCATTGCGCTCATCATGGGCGTTGACCGGATCCTCGACATGATGCGCACCGCTGTTAACATTACGGGCGATGCAGTCTGCACCACAATTGTGGCCTATCAGAACAAAGACTTCGACCGCAATGTCTGGGCATCGAATGCCGCGGGGCTGGAAGGGGAGTGACCCTATGAAGAATACCGCACGCCTGTTCCGGCGCGTTTCGGCACTGCTCCTGTGTGTGCTCCTGCTGGCCATGACCGCCTGCACAAAGAGCGGCACTGAACCGGAAGAGACCACGCGTCCGGACGTCAAACTCAACAAGAAGATCGTCTCCGAAATTAAGGACCGGGGCTACCTCATTGCCGGCTGTAAAATGGACGTCGAGGGCCTTGGGCTCTACGATGAGGACACCAAGACCTGGTCCGGCCTGGAGACGGAGCTGGCCTATGCCACGGCGGCAAAGATTTTTGAAGTCAGCCCGGACGAGGCCAAGAAGCAGGGCCTGGTCCGCTTCAAGGGCGTCACCGTTGCCGACCGCGAAACGAAGCTGGAAGAAGGCAAAATTGACGTCATGATGGCCACGTACACCATTACCAAGGAACGTGCCAAACGGTTTGCCATTTCGGACAGCTACTACACGGACTACATCGGCATTATGGTTCTGGACGCCAAAGAGGACAGCAATACCATTGGCCCGAAGGGCATCAAGTCCATTGCGGACCTCGACGGAAAGAACGTCGGTGTGGCCAAGAACTCCACCACGCGGGAAGACCTTCTGAATTACGTCAACACCATGAATTCCATTAAGGTCAACCCCATGTTCTTTGAGTACGCCTCGTACGACCAGCTGTTTGAGGCCCTGCAGAACGGCACCATTGATGCCTTCTGCGTGGACGTCAGCATCCTGAATTCGTACGACGACAAAACCACCAAGGTGCTCAGCGACCGCTTTGCGGGGCAGCATTACGGCGCGGCCGTTCTCCCGGAGAATGCGCTGCTGCTGGATGCGGTCAACGCCGCCATAGCCGAGCTGTAAGCCCAAAAGAATAGTTATTTTCAGGTCCCCCGGTGCGGAAGTGCCGGGGGACTTTTTGGGGTGTCTGCTGGCAGGGGTACTTTGGCTGGCGGCGGCCGGGAATTAATGGTCTCGATTTTCTTTCTGAATGTTGAGAGCCTTCCTATCATTGTGCTATATTTGATAAAGATTGGTTCGGAAATGCGAACCAACCTATTGTGGCATTTGAATGATGAAACGAGGGAGACAAATGGCTAACATTAATCCGAATGAGTACAGAGACCTCCTCCGGCATTTCGAAGAGTGCCGGCCGTTCTTCCAGGCCATCGGCAATGAGACCCGCGCGGCCATTGTTATGGACCTGATCATGGCCGGCGAGGAGGGGCATCGCGTTGGCGTAATTTGCGATGCAGTTCACCTTTCCAGACCCGCAGTATCCCACCAACTCAAGATCCTCAAGGAGGCGGGCGTGGTCCAGATGCGCGAAGAGGGAACGAAGAACTATTACTATCTTTGCATTGGGGACCACATCCCGAAGCTGCGCGCCGCATCGGAGGCATTGGACCTCTTTGTGAAAACGTATTACAACATGTAACTGTTGCAACAACAGAATCAGTAACCCCAGGAGGAGACGCCGTTGCAAAGGCCTGGGCCGCCGGTCTCTTCGGGGAAGGAAAAGCCTATCCGTCCCGGGAAGCCTATATGGACATTATCCGCGCGGAAGTGGAACAGGCAGACCTTATTACGGTGGCCATCGGGTCGAACGACATGCTGGTCAACCTCATCCTGAACCTGACCTCGCTCCTGAATCCGACCGCCGATGAAAACTACAAGCTGTGGCTCATTGAAAAGCTGCTGGCCCAATACGGTTCGGAGAACGAAGTCATCAATCAGCTGGCGGCACAGATTGCGGCCATCCACGGCATTACGTTCACCATTAACAAACTCATCCAGTTCCTGAATGAGAACCTGAAGATCTTTCAGCAGAACTATGCGGTCATTCTGCGGAAGCTGCACGAAATCAACCCGAACGCCCGGCTCATTTCGGTCGGCTACTACAACCCAATGCGGGACGCCAAGATTTCCGACAGCATTCCCATTAACGTCGGTCACATTATGGACGCACCGCTCATTGCCATGAATGCTTACGTCCGCACGCTTTGCGCCACGCGGTCGTATTACAACTTCGTGTCCGTCTGGAACGCGGAGGTCATCAGCACGTCCAACCTGAGCGACTTCGACATGACGGGCGAAGACTTCTGGGGCAAGTTCATTATTGAGGTTCACCCGAGCGAAGCCGGTCACAAGTACATTGCCAACAACATCTACTCCACGCTGCAGCTTGTAACGCCGTCATCCAGAGGCATTTTCGCCTTTGGATAACCCCGTTTTCGAACCCGGGGCAAACGGTCTGGGAGTCCGGCCCGCCGGAGAGAAATTAAAACACATTGTGTTTATTTATTGAGAATTAAAAGAATCCACGGTAAAATATGTCTGATTGACCGTTTGTGTCAATCAGACATTTTTTCACGTTTCACAGTTTCAAAAAGGAGATCCAGAAGAATGGACATTTTCTTCAGTATTCTCGGCTTGCTCGGCGGTCTTGCCATGTTCCTGTACGGCATGGACGTCATGGGCAACGGACTCAAGAGTTCGTCCGGCGGCGTCATGAAGACGGTTCTGGCCAAGGTTACGAACAAGCCCTTCATCGGGTTCCTGTTCGGCATGCTGGTCACCGCCATGATTCAAAGCTCGCACGCAACCATCGTTCTTACGGTCGGTCTTGTCGGCGCCGGATTTATGACCTTTGAGCAGTCCATCGGCATTATCCTCGGCGCCAACGTCGGTACGGCCATTACGGCCCAGATCATCCGTCTCATGGACGTTGACTCCGGCGGCAGCAACATTCTGGCGCTGTTCAAGGCACAGAACCTGGCGCCCATTGCCCTGGTCATCGGCATCCTGCTGCTCAAATTCATCAAAAAGGATTCCACCCGGAACGCCGGCACCATCCTGACCGGCTTCGGCGTCCTTTTCATGGGTCTTCTGTCCATGAGCAGCTCCGTGGCCAGCATGGGGGACAAGGTCACCGGCATCCTTTCCGGGCTGGACGGCAACTACCCGCTCGGCTTCGTTGCCGGCGCCGCGGTCACCATGCTCATCCAGAGCTCGTCGGCCGTCGTCGGTATCCTTCAGTCCATGGCCTCCGGTGTCGGCGGCCTGGCCTTCACCGCCGTGTTCCCCATTATCCTGGGCATTAACATTGGCGACTGTATTACCGCATTCCTGGTCTGCCGCATCGGCGCCAAACCGGAACAGATCCGCGTGGCGGCCGTCCATGTCATCTACAACATTTTTGCAGCTGTGCTGCTCATCATCCTTCTGGTCATCGGCCACGCCACCGGTCTTCTGGACCCGGTCTGGAGCAAACTTCTCGGCTCCGGCGGCATTGCAAACCTGCACGGTCTGTTCCGCCTCATCCCGGCCGTCACGCTGCTTCCGCTGACCAAACTGTTTTCCAGAATTGCTTACAAAGTCTTCCCGGACAAGCCCCTCGACGAAGAGGACGCCCTTGTGGCCGAAAGCCTTGCCGGTCTGGACGACCACCTTATTACGAGCCCGGCCCTGGCCCTCGACCGCTCTCGTTCCACCCTTGAGAACATGTTCGACGTGGCCATCCACAACTGCGAAGCCTGCCTGCAGCAGCTGGACGACTACGACGAGAAGCGCAGCATCCGCATTAAGGAACGCGAGGAAATGCTCGACCGCATGGCCGACGCCTCCAACGAGTACCTTATTAAACTCTCGCCGCACATTGTCAACCGCATAGACATGCGCCGGCAGAACTTCCAGATTACCTGCGCCAACAACTTCGAGCGCATTGGCGACCACGCCAGCCATACGGCCAACGACATTGCCGAAATGAAGATGGCGAAGGAAGAGTTCTCGCCCGAGGCCAGCAAAGATCTGGATACACTCATTATGCTGGTCGACCGTGTCCTGCGGCAGACCGAAAAGGCCTTTGACAACCACTCGGTGGCCATGGCCCTGGACGTGGAACCCATGGAGGAAGTCGTGGACGAACTGACGGAAGTGCTCCGCCAGCGCCATATTCAGCGCATGACCCGGGGCATCTGCTCCGTCAGCACCGGCATGAAGTTCGAGAACATCCTGACGAACCTGGCCTCCATTTCGGACAAGTGTTCCGACATCGGCGTTGCCATTATTGCCCGCATGGACGACACGGTGGCCGGCTCCGAGCACGAATACATCCACAACATCCATCACGCCAACGACCCCATCTACGACGAAGTCTTCAACCGCACCCACGACGAATACTTCAATATGCTTGCGCAGAATGACTTCGGAGAAAGCGGGGAAGACACGGCCCCGGCCGCTCCGGCCATGACGCCGGCTCCGGTACAGAGCTGAATCGCCCAAGAAGAACCAAAAACCACCAAACATGCCGTCCGGTACTTGCTGCCGGGCGGCTGTTCGTTTTCTTTAATCTTTGCGTTTTGCGATGCAGTTCCGGTTGAGCCCGCCAGTTACTCATGGTAAACTATAGTGTGCTATTTAATTGGGTTGGAGGAAACCATTTATGCTGCGAACCATCTTCGGCGAAATAAAGGAGTATAAGCGCGACACCATCCTGACGCCGATCTTCACCATGCTGGAAGTCACCATGGAGACGCTGATTCCCTACGTGACCGCATGGATCATTGACCGGGGCATTGCGCCCGGCAATATGCATAATATTTACAAATACGGCGGACTCATGCTTGGTCTGGCCGTTCTCAGTCTGATCTTCGGCATCATCGGCGGCATTGTCTCCGCCAACGCCGGCACGGGCTTCGGCATGAACCTGCGCCAGGCCATGTACGAAAAGGTCCAGACGTTCTCGTTTGCCAACATTGACAAGTTCTCCACGGCCGGGCTCATAACGCGGATGACCACCGACGTGCGGAACATCCGGATGGCGTTCGCCATGGTGACCCGTGTGGCGGTCCGGGCCCCGTTCACGTTCCTCATATCCCTCATCATGTGTATGCGGATCAGCATGCGGATCAGCCTCATGTTTCTGGCCGTCATGGCGGTCATCGGCGGGGGACTCATCTTCCTGGCGTGGAAAACGGTCAAACTGTTCCGCCAGGTCTTCCGGCGCTACGACGACATCAATGCCGAAATCCGGGAGAACGTGTCCGCGGTCCGCGTGGTCAAATCCTTCGTCCGCGAGGACTACGAAGACGAGCAGTTCATGCGCGCCTCCAAGCGCCTTTACGACCTCTACAAGAAAGCCGAAGTCCGCATGACCTTCATTATGCCGGGCATGATGCTGGCGGTCTTCACCGCACTCATCCTCATTTCGTGGATGGGTGCCCACTTCATTGTGGAGGGCACCATGACCACCGGCAGCCTGACATCTCTGTTCACGTACATTATGACGGTCATGATCTCCCTGGTCATGCTGGCCATGATCTTCGTCATGCTGACCATGAGTAACGCCTCCGCCGAACGTATTGCCGAGGTCCTCGAGGAGGTCCCGGACATCCAGTCGCCGGAGAACCCGGTCATGACGGTGGCCGACGGCAGCGTGGAGTTCCGCCACGCGTACTTCACCTACAAGCGGGAGAACGTCAAGCGGGAGACCCGCGCCAAGGAAAACCAGATGTACGAGGACGCCTACGGCTCCGCCGGCAAGGAGACCCTGACAGACATTAACCTGGATATTCACTCCGGGGAGA
>ONLO01000055.1 GCA_900318715.1 uncultured Eubacteriales bacterium
CCGGTCAACGCCCATGATGAGCGCAATGCCTTCGACCGGCAGGCCGACGGAGGCAAAGACCATGGACAGCGTAACCAGGCCGACGGACGGAATGCCCGCGGTGCCAATGGAGGCCAGCGTGGCCGTCAGGATGACGGTGAGGTAGCCCTTGAGACCGAGGTTAATGCCAAATGCCTGTGCCGCAAACACGACCGCAACACCCTGCATAATGGCGGTACCGTCCATGTTGATGGTGGCGCCGAGCGGAATGGTGAAGGACGAGACTTTACGGGAGACGCCGATTTTTTCTTCCAGCGTATCAATGTTCAGCGGAATGGTGGCGTTCGACGTAGAGGTGGAGAACGCAAAGGCCATGACCGGGAAGAACTTCCGCAGGAAGCGCAGCGGATTGAGCCGCGTGAAGACAAACAGGAGCACCATGTATACGATGCCGGCCTGGACGAACAGTCCGAGCGTAACGCTGCCCATGTACTTGAGGAGCGGAACGAAGGCGTCGAAACCGAGGTTGGCGAACGTGCGGGCAATCATGCAGAAGACGCCGAGCGGAGCCAGCGTCATGACGAGAAGCGTCATTTCCATCATGAGGTCGTTGAACTGGTTCATGAGGTTGGAAATGGCGGCGGCCCGCTCACCCATCTTGGCCAGCAGGACACCGACAATCAGTGCAAACAGGATGACCTGAAGCATGGTGCCGTTGGCCAGCGAATTGAACGGGTTCTCGGGAATAATGTTCAGGATGGTGTCCACCGCGGACGTGCTCTCCGCAACGGTGGCCTCCTGCGCCTGGATGGCGGACATGTCGAGGCCAATGCCGGGACGGATGAGGTTGCCGATGGTAATGGCAACAGTGACGGCCAGCGCAGTGGTGACCAGGTAGAACCCACTGGTCTTGACACCGACTTTTCCAAGCGTTTTGGTGTCGCCGATGGCCGAGGAGCCGCAGACAAGGCTGGCGAAGACCAGCGGGACGACCAGCATTTTCATGAGCCGGATGAAGCCGTTGCCGATGACGTAGAAGATGCCGTCGACGAACACGGTGTCACGGACGTTGCTAGTCGGTATGAACAGGTTAAAGATGATGCCGACCACAAGACCGGCCAGAAGACCGATGAAGATTTTGGTGGTCAGGCCCATCTTTTTCTTCTCACCGGTTTTTCCGTTTACTTTCTTTACGTTTTCAGCCATTTAGTTCGCCCCCTGTTGTTTGACATACTCCTCCAGAGCGTCCTGCCAGGCCGGCATTTCATAAATACCGGTCATTTCCATCATGAGGTTCTCCAGCTGGGTGGCCACCAGGGTGCCCGCGTCGTCTTTGCGCGATTCACGGACTAGTCTGGTGTCAAACCCGTTGAGTTCCAGGATGGTTTTGGCAAAGCCAAACCGTGTGCATGCGCCTTTGCAGGCGGCATGGTACAGGCCGTACTCGCTCTCGTCGAGAATGGCCATGAAGAACTTTGCCAGTTCCTGCGCGCTGGTCGGCGAGCCAATGACGTCAATGGGTGCCGTGAAGGGTTCGCCCTTTTTGCCGTGTTCCAGGACCTCGTCGTAGTAACACAGTCTGTGGTTCTCCTTGCCGGGCAGCCCGTAAACCCAGGAGCTGCGGATAATGAGGTGCTTCGGATTGAGCACTTTCACGAATTCCTCGCCGGCAAACTTGGACTTGCCGTAGACGGTACTCGGGGTCGGAATGTCGAACTCCGTCTTGGCGCGGTTGTGCTCGCCGGAGAAGACGTCGTCAGTGGAGAACTGGATTATTTCCGAGTCCACGCGCCGGGCGGCAGCCGCCAGATTGCGCGCGCCAAGTGCGTTGACCCGGTAGGCCTCCAGCGGATGGGTCTCACAGTAATCCGCGTCCGACAGGCTGGCACAGTTGATGATGATGTTCGGGCGGTAGACCCGGACGGCGTCATCCACGGCATCGGCGCTGGTAACGTCCACATCAAGATCCGTGTCAATGACCTTGTAGTCCAGATGATCCTTGAGCAGCTCGAGAAGAGCGGAACCCAGACGGCCCTCACTGCCGGTCAGCCAAATGGTTTTGTTCTGCATACGCTTCACTCCTAACGATTCAGAAAATAAAAACGGGCGCAGCGTGTCGCTCTGCGCCCGTGCTTTCATGCACAATTATACACTTTGAATAAAAAGTTGGCAATTCTTGTACAAAAAGTAGCTACATCGCCCCGGAAATTACCAGAAACGCCCCTTGGCGGTCCACTGGTAGCCGCAGTCCCGGCAGGTGCAGTCGGTGTCGTCTTCGGTGAAGAGCGCGCCCTGCGTCAGGTCATAGTGCGTGTCCCCGGTGTCCGGGTCCATCCAGTAAACGCCGTAGTCGTCCTCGGTCATTTCGTGCGGGCGGTAGTCAATGTTCTTGCTTTTGCAGACGGGGCACTCCGTGCCGTCGGCGCTGCCCATGTGCCAGGCTACGCCGATGAGCAGGATGAGCACGATCGGCACCAGTGCAACGAGAATAACAAACAGGGTATCCATTCGCCCGCCTCCTTTTCCGTTTTCGCTTCGGCGTTCTGCCTTCAGTATACCGCGGCCGGCGCTCGCCGTCAGTCCCTTTTTTGAGACTGTTGTGCGGCTTTCGTCCGGCGGAACAGCCAGAGGATCAGAGTCATCAGGAGCAGGCCGGTGAGGGCGCCGGCAAAGTCCAGCAGGACATCCGAGACCATGGGTGCGCGCCCGCTGCTGAAGAACTGGATGGCCTCATCCAGGACGGCAACGAGGAGGGCGGTCCCCGCTCCGGCGGTCAAAGCTTTGGCCCCCGCTCCGGCACTCGAGGCTTTTGCCCCCGCTCCGGTGCCGAAGTCCTTGTCCGCCCGCTCCGCTTTCCAAAAGGTGCCGGCTGCCAGGGCAAGTTCGCCGCCCAGCATCGCAAACTCGGTGAAGTGCGCCAGCTTGCGGACCAGGTGGTTCGTAACGTTGCCGGAGCCGACGAAGACCTCCAGCACGGGCCGGATAACATTCAGGACAAAGCCGCTCTCCTGGTCCGAGGCGTCGGCGGGCAGCGCCGACTGCAGCCAGATGAGCGCCACTGTTATTCCAATGATGATACAAAGAACCCTGTGGGTATGCCACAGGGTTCGCAGCGACTGTTTCATGAAATCTGTATTCCTTAGATGTCGAAATCAATGCCGTTTTCTTTGGCCCATTCAAGATACTTCTTGATGTCGTCCTGAAGGGTGCTCCAGACGACGGCGGTAACGGCGGCATCGTCGGCAACGCCGAGGAACGGAATGGCGTCGAGGACAATGTCAACAGGAGAAATGAAGTAAGCGACCGCAAGGGCAATGGTCAGGACCGTCTTGGTGGGAAGGTCCGTATAGTCTTTCTTCAGATAGTGGATCAGCATGGAAACGAGGGCCGGAACATAAGCCAGCTGGTCGACCTGCTTGAGCGGCAGCTTCTTGATGAGTTTGGAAGCTTTCACAAGGACCTTGTCAATCTGGTCACTTTTGTCCAGAACGACGGCGGCTTTGGTGTTGCTAAGGTCAAAGTTGAATTTCATCATGATCTCTCCTTATCATTTTTTGGAAACACAACGAATCCGAACAGGTATCGGCATGCGTTCGAACCGAAAATGCTTTTCCTGAACAAGCTATAATTTACGAACAAGCTAAAAGTACAGCGGCCACCTAAAAATAAGCTTAAGGGCACCGGCATGAGTCACGCTGAACGGATTACAAACCATATTATAACACATTTCCTTAAGCACACTTCCTCATTTTCGTATTATTACGTGGCCTCAAAAAAAGTCACGTAAATAATTCGCACTATTTCAGCTTTTTTACGTGGCTTTTTCCATACTCACGTAATAATGTTCTTTACTCACGTAATATTGTTCTATCCTCACGAAACTTTACAAAACTTTGGCGCATCTTTTCTGGCTAAATTACGTGAGTAGCCAATTAGTCACGTAATCATGGCCGACATTCCCACTCTTTTTTACGTGAGTTCACAAATAGTCACGTAATTTGACACAATCCCCGCCA
>ONLO01000095.1 GCA_900318715.1 uncultured Eubacteriales bacterium
ACTATGAACGAAGTCGACATTATTGAACTCAAAGAATCCATTCTGGAAGACAACGACGCGGATGCGGAAGTCCTCCGGCAGGAACTCAAGAGCAAGAAGATCTGCCTCATGAACCTCATGTCCAGTCCGGGCAGCGGCAAGACCACCACCCTGCTGGCGCTGAACAAGTGCTTCGGCGACCGCATAAAATGGGGCGTCATGGAAGCCGACATTGACTCGGATGTGGACGCCAAAACCATGATGGAAGCCGGCGTGCCCTCCATCCAGCTGCATACCGGCGGCATGTGCCACCTGGACGCGGACATGACCCGCCAGGGCATCCGTGCGTTTGACCGGGACGACCTGGACTTCATTGTCCTCGAGAACATTGGCAACCTGGTGTGCCCGGCGGAGTTCGACACGGGCGCGGCTCTGAACCTCACGCTCCTCAGCGTGCCGGAAGGGGACGACAAGCCGGCCAAATATCCGCTCATGTACGAAGTCAGTGACGTCATTGTCGTCAACAAGATTGACGCGCTGCCCGTCTTCGACTTCAGCAAGGAACGCATGGAAGGCTACGTCAGGGAACTCAACCCGGACATTAAGATTTTCTACATTTCCGCCAAGACCGGCGAAGGCGTTGCCGAACTGGCCGACTGGCTTGTGGATTACGTGAAAGAGTGGAACCAATGAGCGAACTGAAAATTATAAAAGTGGAAGAGAGCATCTTTGCTCATAACGATCTGGCAGCGGTGGAAAACCGCGCCAAAATGACGGAGAACGGCACGTTCTTCATTAACGTCATGTCCGGACCCGGCAGCGGGAAGACCACCACGCTGTCGGCGCTCATCAATATGCTCAAGGACGAGTATAAAATCGGCGAAATGGACGTCGACATCAAGACCAGCCTGGATGCCCAGAAGGTGGCGGACGCCACGGGCATTGAATCCATGCAGATCAACAACGGCGGCCTCTGCCACATTGATGCCGACATGACCGCCCGCGCCCTGGAACACTACGACTGGAAGGACCTGGACCTGCTGATTCTGGAAAACATCGGCAACATGGTCTGCCCGGCTGAGTTCGACACCGGCGCCCACAAGAACGTCATGCTGTGGAGCATTACCGAGGGCACGGACAAGCCTCTCAAATACCCGCTGATGTTCACGGTGAGTGACGTCATCCTCATCAATAAGATTGACGCCATTGACTACTTTGACTTCGACTTTGACCTTGCTGAGCAGCATGTGCACAAGCTGAACCCGGCAGCGAAGATCTTCCCCATCAGCGCCAAGACGGGCGAAGGCCTGGACAAGGTTGCCGACTGGATCCGCGAGGAAATTGCGGCGGTGAAGGCAAAGGCGGGGAAATAAGCCAACAAACGCAAAAAGAGACAGCCAAACGGCTGTCTCTTTTTTGGAGCTGGAGATCGGACTTGAACCGACGACCTGCTGATTACGAATCAGCTGCGCTACCAACTGTGCCACTCCAGCAAATGCTTAACCATTATAGCGGATAGCCCTTGGTTTTGCAAGAAGTTTTCGCGTGTCTTCCGCGCGCCGGACCGCATTCCGGCAGCCATCCGGACTTCCCGCCATTCGGGCGCCCTCAATTGACTTTAAAATAGGGGTATAGTAAAATACTTGTCAGCATCCTTGATACTAATGTTAGGAGACTGCAATATGAAAATGAAAAATCTTAAAAGAGTTCTGGCTCTGCTGCTTGCCCTGCTCATGGTGCTCTTCTCGTTTGCCGCCTGCAGCAAGAACGGCGACAACGACACCGACGAGGGGAAGGACTCCTCCTCCGGCGTTCCGGCATCGTTTGAAGACAAGCTCATGGAGCCTTACATTAAGCTCATCCTCTCGGGCAGCTACACCTACGAAGCCATCCAGAGCGGCAGCAAAGTACCGGTCACCTATGCCAAGGACGGGGACAAGAAAGTTCTTCTGACCACCGAAGTGGATTATGACGGCCAGAAAGTCACCCTGACCATTATGAAGATTGACGACCAGTACTACATTGTTCTCCCGGCGGAGAAGGCCTACACCAAGGCATCTTCCAAGGAAATTAAAGAGTACAACCTGGACGACCTGTTCTCCAGCCTCAACCTGGACAACTTTGCCAACTCCTCGTTCGTGGAGGACGGCACTGAGACCATTGGAGACGAAGAGTACCAGTACGAAGACTACTACAGTGCGCTGGTTCAGATTACCAACCGCTTCTACTTCGACAAAAACGACAACCTCAAGTACGTCGGCAACGTCGACAAGAGCGGCAAAGTCAAGAAAAAGAACAGCATTAAGATTTATGCCACCAACGCCAACACGTTTGACATCCTGAGCTCTTACTCCCTTGTGGACTCGAGCAGCGCCAAAGCTGACGCGGATTCGGACCTCATTGGCTAATGCATGACAACCGCGCACCTCGTCTTCGGGCGGGGTGCGTTTTGACTTCCGCCCGCTTTTGCCCGGCGCGTTCGTTCGCCCGGCGTGTTCAACCCAAAGGAGTGGTTTTATGAAAACAGCAGTTATTACCGGAGCCTCCGGCGGCATCGGGGCCTCGCTGGCACGCGCGTTTGCGGCGGCCGGCTACGCCGTGGCGCTTTGCTGCAACCACAACCGCGAAGCGGCGGACCAGGTCTGCAAGGAACTCAACGAGACGGACGTCTTTGCGCCCGCCGCGGTGTTCGTGGCCGATGTTACGGATTCGGCCTCGGTGGCCGAACTCTTCGCGGCTATTGAAGAGAAGCTCGGCCCGGTTGACGTGCTCGTCAACAATGCCGGCGTCGGCTCGCAGCAGCTGCTGACGGACGTCACAGACGAAGAGTACGACCGCATTATGGACACGAACCTGCGCGGCACGTTCCTGTGCTGCCGCGCCGTGCTGCCCGGCATGATCCATCGCAAGGAGGGCGTCATTCTGAACATCTCCTCCATGTGGGGGCAGACGGGCGGTTCGTGCGAAGTCGTCTACTCGGCGTCCAAAGCCGGCGTCATCGGACTGACCAAGGCGCTGGCCAAAGAAGTCGGCCCCTCCGGCATCCGCGTCAACGCCATTGCGCCGGGCGTCATAGACACGCCCATGAATTCCATTCATTCGGAGGAGACGCTGGAAGCGCTGACGGAGGAGACGCCCATGGGCCGGATCGGCAAGCCGCATGACGTGGCTTCGGCCGCGGTGTTCCTGGCCTCCAAGCAGGCCTCGTTCATCACCGGCCAGGTGCTGGGCGTCAACGGCGGCATTGTCATCTGAGAATCCTGCATTGGAAGAACAATTGAGAATGAAAGAGGCTGTCTCACTTCCCGGAGACAGCCTTTTGTTTTGAGCTTACGCATGCTTTACATGGAATGATGAACTGGTATGAGAGATGATTTGGAAAAAATGCATACCTAATTGGCCTTTTGGACGGTTTAGGTATTAATAATTTCTTCAATTTGGCGAATTTCAGAATGAAATGGGAGAGTTTTTGTCCTTCAGACGCATATTTTTCCTTCCGGATGCTCCCAAACACTCAATAATGAGACCATTTTCCGGAAAAGGGGCAAATAATGCATACCTTTTCTTGAAATAACACCATTTAGGTATGCAATAATCCGAAATCATCTCTTGAAGGAGAAAAAAGAGACCGCCTCTGAAAACAGAGGCAGTCTCTTTTGTATTAGATATTGAATTGCCTAAGCAATTATTCCGCGGTCTCAATAACCTTCGGGTTCTTCTCGGCGCCGGTCAGGATGCAGATGACGACAAGCGTCAGCAGCATGGTAAGACAGGCAATGAGAAGGGACCAGCCAACGTTCTTGACGAAACC
>ONLO01000205.1 GCA_900318715.1 uncultured Eubacteriales bacterium
ACAGCCGCTTTAAGATTTCGGCTACTGCCGTGTTCAGGACAATGTTGGCGTTGGCCACGGAGACCGCGGAGCCCGGCATACGGAACTCGAACTTGTTGCCCGTGAAGGCAAACGGCGACGTCCGGTTGCGGTCCGTGTTGTCTTTGGTAATGCTGGCGAGGACTTCGGCGCCCGGTTCCATAATGATCTTGCCGGCGCTCTCAAAGTCGGAGCCGGTCTCCAGAGCATCCAGAACGGCAGTCAGGTTGCTGCCGAGGAAGATGGAGATAATGGCGGGCGGCGCTTCGTTCCCGCCAAGGCGGTGGTCGTTGCCGGCCGACGCCACGGCCACACGGAGCAGCTCCGCATACTCATCCACCGCGGCAATGACCGCCACGAGGAAGGTCAGGAACCGGATGTTTTCCTCCGGATGTTTGCCCGGCTTCAGGAGGTTGATGCCGGTGTCGGTCTGTATGGACCAGTTGTTGTGCTTGCCGGAGCCGTTAATGCCTTCGAACCGCTTTTCATGAAGCAAGCAGGCAAATCCGTGTTTGTCGGCCACCTTCTTCATCATTTCCATGGTCAGCTGGTTGTGGTCCACCGCAATGTTCGCGGTCTCAAAGACCGGCGCCATTTCGTGCTGCGCCGGGGCCACTTCGTTGTGCTTGGTCTTGGACGGAATGCCGAGTTTCCAGAGCTCTTCGTCCAGGTCGTGCATGTAAGCGGAGACTTTCGGCTTGAGGACGCCAAAGTAGTGGTCCTCCATTTCCTGCCCCTTCGGGGCCGGTGCGCCGAGCAGCGTGCGTCCGCAGAACACGAGGTCCTTCCGTTTTAAATACTTCTCCTTGTCCACCAGGAAATACTCCTGTTCGGATCCAATGGTGGTGGTAACGCGGGAGACATCGGAATCGCCCAGGAGATGCAGAAGGCGGACCGCCTGGCTGCTCAGAGCCTCCATGGAACGCAGGAGCGGCGTCTTTTTGTCCAGGGCCTCGCCGCCGTAGGAGATGAATGCGGTGGGAATATAAAGGGAACCATCTTTAATAAAGGCCGGGGACGACGGGTCCCATGCGGTGTAGCCGCGGGCCTCGAAGGTGGCGCGCAGTCCGCCGGACGGGAAACTGGAGGCATCCGGCTCGCCCTTGACGAGCTCCTTGCCGGAGAACTCCATAATGACCGTGCCGTCCGGTTCCGGAGACAGGAAGCTGTCGTGCTTCTCGGCAGTGAGGCCGGTCATGGGCTGGAACCAGTGCGTGAAGTGCGTGGCGCCGTTTTCAATGGCCCACTCTTTCATGGCGGCGGCCACGGTGTTGGCCACGTCCAGCTCCAGGTGCGTACCGCTGCTGATGGTGTTGTGAACGGATTTGTAGACATCCTTCGGCAGACGGTCCTTCATGACCTTGTCGTTGAAGACCAGACTTCCGTAATAGGCGGGAATGGTTTTTGCTTTTTCCATAGTACTAACCTCCTGGAAAGCGAACAAAAAAGCGCTCCGAAGACCGAAGTCTCCGAAGCGCCGTTGCTTCTTTGCTAAGTTTTTACCACGGAACGGGCGCTTCTGTCCAATACAAAAAATGATGGAACCACCATACTTTTTCAGTATGGGAAAACCGTGGATTTTTCCTTGACTATACTCAGGGTGAATGCAATAATAGGTGCATCAGCAAAGGCGCTGTCCCGGGAACGGGGCGGCGCCTGTTTTTTATTATTTAAAGGAGGATTCGCTTATGTGTACAGTACTTGCTTACTGCGGCAGCGGCAGTCCGGAGCCTGCAGGAGAACTTCTGCTGGCCCGGGCAAAGACCCGCGGACCCGACATGAGCCGCCTCGCTCCGGTGAAACATGGATACCTGGGGTTCGGTCGGCTCTCCATCATGGGGCTGAACGAAAATGGTATGCAGCCCTTTTTTCATGGAGAAAACGCCTGTGTCTGCAACGGGGAACTCTACGGGTTCCGGCCGCTGAAAGCCTATCTGGAGTCTCTCGGATACACGTTCCGGAGCGACAGCGACTGCGAGATCCTGCTCCCTCTCTACGAGCGCCTCGGCTGCGCCATGTTCCCGCTCCTGGACGCGGAATTCGCCCTCGTCATCTACGACGGGAAGGAAGACACCTACATTGCCGCCAGAGACCCCATCGGCATCCGGCCCCTTTACTACGGGTATGACCCGGAGGGCAGCATCTACTTTGCGTCGGAACCGAAAATCCTGGTGGGCGTCTGCGCAGACATCCGTCCGTTCCCGCCCGGGCACTACTACAAGGACGGCGCGTTCGTCTGCTACGCGGACCCGTCGGCGGCAGAGTCCTACTGTTACGACGACATGGAAACCATTTCCCGGGAAATCCATGACCGGCTCGTAGCGGGCGTGAAGAAGCGTCTGGATGCGGACGCCCCGGTCGGGTTCCTGCTCTCCGGCGGCCTGGACTCCTCGCTCGTCTGCGGCATTGCCGCTAAAGAACTGTCCCGCCCGCTGGAAACCTTTGCCATTGGCATGGACGTGGACGCCATTGACCTGAAATACGCGCGGGAAGTGGCGGACTACATTGGCAGCAACCACCATGAGGTCATCATTTCGCGGGACGATGTCCTTGCGGCGCTGGACCCGGTCATTGCGGCCCTCGGCACCTACGACATTACGACCATCCGCGCCTCCATCGGCATGTACCTGGTCTGCAAATGGATCCACGAGAACACCGACATCCGGGTCCTCCTGACCGGTGAAATATCGGACGAACTGTTCGGTTACAAATACACCGACTTTGCCCCGTCCGCGGAGGAGTTCCAGAAAGAGGCGCAGAAGCGGATCCATGAAATCCATATGTATGACGTCCTGCGGGCGGACCGCTGCAT
>ONLO01000116.1 GCA_900318715.1 uncultured Eubacteriales bacterium
AAATGGCATATTTTGGGTTTTAATCTGAGTTATTATACCATTAGTAGTTGTTTTTGACAATATAAATGTCTGCATCGCCCGGACAGGGTTATGCATATTTTTCGAATTATCTGAATATTTATGCAGAAATGTTCCAATTTTTCTGAATCTTTATGCGAATATTGCTTGACAACGGTATGATGCCCTCTTATAATACTGTCACAACTTCAAAAGACGGAGGAACCTGTCATGGCACTCAAAAAGAAAAGCAAAGACGAAATTAAGAAAGTCGTACTCGCCTACTCGGGCGGTTTGGATACTTCCATCATCATCCCCTGGCTCAAGGAGAACTACAACAACTGTGAAGTCATTGCCGTCTCCGGCAATGTCGGACAGGGTACGGAACTCGACGGCCTGGAGGAGAAAGCCCTGAAGACCGGCGCCTCCAAACTCTACATTGAGGACCTCACCGACGAATACGTCGAAGACTTCGTCATGCCGTGCGTCAAAGCCGGTGCCAAGTACGAAAACTACCTGCTCGGCACCTCCCACGCCCGGCCCATCATTGCCAAACGGCTCGTGGAAATTGCCAAAAAGGAAGGCGCGGACGCCATCTGCCACGGCTGCACCGGCAAGGGCAACGACCAGGTCCGGTTCGAACTGACCATCAAGGCCTTTGCGCCCGACATGACCATCATTGCCCCCTGGCGGGAGTGGGACATCGTCTCCCGGGAAGAGGAAATTGAGTATGCGGAAGCCCACAACGTTCCGCTGCGGATCAACCGCGAAACCAACTACTCCAAGGACAAGAACCTCTGGCACCTGAGCCACGAGGGCCTGGACCTCGAAGACCCGGCCAATGAGCCGCAGTACGAGAAGCCCGGCTTCCTGGAAATGAGCGTCTCCCCGCTCCAGGCGCCGGACGAACCCACCTACATTACCCTGGACTACGAAGCCGGCATTCCGGTCGCCCTGAACGGCGAAAAGATGAGCCAGAAAGACATTGTCCTGGCACTCAACGAAATCGGCGGCAAGAACGGCATCGGCCTCCTCGACATCGTCGAGAACCGGCTCGTCGGCATGAAGAGCCGCGGCGTCTATGAGACCCCGGCCGGCACCATCCTGTACCACGCCCTCGAGACCCTCGAGTCCATTACCCTCGACAAGTACACCGCCCACAAGAAGGCGGAACTGGCCATTACATTCGGCGAACTCGTCTACAACGGCATGTGGTTCTCCCCGCTGCGGGAAGCCCTCTCCGCCTTCGTGGACAAGGCCCAGGAGCACACGACCGGCACGGTCAAGCTGAAGCTCTACAAGGGCAACGTCATGAACGCCGGCGTCACCAGCCCGTACTCGCTGTACAACCCGGGCATGGCCACGTTCGACGAGGACGAAATCTACGACCAGTACGACGCCAACGGCTTCATCAACCTGTTCGGCCTGCCGATCAAGGCCCAGGCACTCTCCGCACAGGCGTACAAGCTTGATGTCGACGAAGACAAGTAATATAATTTCTCATAAGAAGTTTGGCGGGAGGCCGGCAGGTCTCCCGCTTTTTCGAAAGGATGAGCGTTATGCCGCTTTGGACCGGACGGTTCTCGAAAGACATTGACCCGAAAACCAACGACTTCAACTCCTCCATCAAGTTTGATTCCCGGATGTTCCAGGAGGACATTACCGGGTCCATGGCGCATGCCGCCATGCTCGGCGCACAGGGCATCAACTCGGCGGAGGACACCGAGGCCATCCTGACGGGGCTGCAGGGCATTCTGGACGACCTGAACTCCGGCGCGCTGGAAATTGACCCCAACGCCGAGGACATCCACACCTTCGTGGAGCAGACCTTAACGGCGCGGATTGGGAACGCGGGCAAGCGGCTCCACACCTCCCGTTCGCGGAACGACCAGGTGGCCACGGATGACCGTCTGTATCTGCGTTCCCAGTGCGATTCACTCATCCCCCAGTTAAGCCAGCTCATTACGGTCCTGTGCCGGCTGGCCGGGGAGCACAGTGAGACCATCATGCCGGGCTACACGCATCTGCAGCGGGCACAGCCCATTGTCTTCGGACACCACCTTCTGGCCTACGCCGAAATGTTCCTGCGGGACATCGGCCGGCTGCAGGATGCCCGGAAGCGCATGAATGTCTGCCCCCTCGGCAGCGGCGCGCTGGCCGGCACCACGTATGACATTGACCGCGAGATGACGGCAAAGGCCCTCGGCTTCGACGGCCCGTGCCACAACTCGCTGGACGGCGTCTCCGACCGGGACTTCTGCATTGAACTGGCCGCGGCGCTGTCGCTGATCATGGTCCACCTGTCCCGGTTCGCCGAGGAAATCATCCTCTGGTGCTCCTGGGAGTTCAAGTTCGTGGAACTGGATGACGCCTTCTCCACCGGCTCCTCCATCATGCCGCAGAAGAAGAACCCGGACATTGCGGAACTCGTCCGCGGCAAGTCCGGCCGTGTCTTCGGCGACCTCATGGGTCTTCTGACGGTCATGAAAGGCATTTCCCTGGCGTACGACAAGGACATGCAGGAGGACAAGGAGGCCATCTTCGACGCGTTCGACACGGTCTCCATGTGCCTGACCGCCTTCACGCCCATGCTGGACACCATGAAGGTCCTGCCGGAGAACATGCGGAAAGCGGCGGCCGGCGGCTTCATCAACGCCACCGACTGCGCCGACTACCTCGTCGGCAAGGGCCTGCCGTTCCGGGACGCCTACAAGTGTACCGGCCAGCTCGTGGCCCTGTGCATTGAAAAGGGCACGACCCTGGAAGACCTCCCGCTTGAGGACTACCGGGCGGTCTGTGACCTCTTCGAAGACGACCTCTACGAGGCCATCTCCCTCGAGCACTGCGTCTCCCAGCGGACCTGCCTCGGCGCCCCCGCTCCGGAGAATGTAAGAGCCGAAGCGGAGCGGATTGTAAGCCTTCTCGGCTGAATCCGCGGAATATCTGGAAATACAAAAGACCTGGCTGTACGGCCAGGTCTTTTGCGTTTTGTATGGCTTACAGGTGCGCGTCCCGCGGAAGGTTATCATAGTGCTTCAGCAGGAACGGCTCCAGTTTGGACGTCATCTTCATGTCCAGATTGAAGAAATAAATGGGGAACGTCACGGCGAAGAAGATAACCGGGACGGCCAGAATCTTCAGGACAATTTTCAGTGGTTTCGGCATACGGCTCTCTCCTTCCTTACCATGCGTCGTTGTCCGGCAGGACTTCAATGGTCGGGTCCAGCGGCTCTTCGCGCATGACGGTTCTCATGTACACATTGAACTGGTCCCGGATGTCCTGACGGGAGTAGACCCGCGGGTCGCAGAGGTCGTGGGTGACCCAGACAATGTGGATGCCCCGCTCCCGCGCCTGTTCTTCAAAGATTCCGTGCATGCCGTCGAAGGCCTTGCAGGACATGTGTTCCCACATCATGACCATGTCGGCATTCATCTGTTCACAGAACTCCCAGAGCTCGTCGACCAGGACGCGGTAACCGCCGTGCGTGCGGTTGCGCATGATCATGTTCATGTTGAGCCATGCCATATCATAGTAGGCCTGCTCGCGGTTCTCCGGCGTGTCCTCCTCAGCAATCATCTTCGTGTTGACCATGGAGAGCATGTCGGTCAGCGGCACGACGCCCCAGCACTGGATCATCCAGTAGAGCATATCAATGATATACTGCGGCTGAACGCCCCAGATAATGCAGCGATGCCGGTATTCGGTGGCCAGCATGCGCTTTTTCTGGTAGCCGCGTTCGGCCAGTTTCAGAAGTTTTTCGTCAATCTTGACGAAGTCCGGGCTGCGGCCGCAGTTGCCCATGTAGTTCGTGTCGTTGTACAGACTGAAGACGGAGCCGACGAACTGCGGATAATCCGTGCTGTTGATTTCCATCTGCGCAATCCGTTTGCGGGTGGCGTCGTTGACGCGCTTGGCGCAGGCAAAATAGGCGTCCCAGTCCCACTTCTGTCCGGTGTGCTCCTCCACGAACGCAATGGCCCGGCGGATATCCTCCGCCGCATAGTCCTGGACGTCGTCCATCCGGTGGCGCATGGGGGCAACCAGCTGGAAGGTCGGAATGTTGTAGTCCTGTTCCAGGCGCTTGGCAATAATGCCGTTGCCCATCAGGGAGCCGTCGCAGGTGGTGTTGACCTGAACGGCGCAGCAGCCGAGGACGCAGAAGTCGTCCTCTATGGAAATTCCGGATTCGGCCTCCGGCATGGGGCAGACGTCTCCGGGGAGACCCCACTCCTGGGCAACATCCAGATAGTGGGTCGTGGAGTACTGGTTGAAGATGTTGGCCGAGAACATGGTCGGGACTTCGCGCAGGATGGCATTGACATTCGGGAACCCCATCATGAAAGCCGTCATAGCGTTTTCATCGGTCAGGACGCAGTTGTCGGAGTACTTCTTGTCGTTGCCGACGCGGCGGTCGCCGCGGAAGCAGTGGTCAATGGCCTGGGTCACGTCGTTGATGACGAAGTTCATGGCCGTGTGCGCAATCCGCAGGGGCTCATCCCGCAGACCGATGGTGAACTTGTCCATGCCGTGCATAACGCCCAGATAGTTCGCCATCCAGCGGTACCGGAAGAAGCCCTTGATGTTCCGGGGCTTGGCCACGAACCGTGCCAGCACGGAGACCAGATAGAGCCACCGGGTGTAGTCGTAAAACGTGTCTTTCACGCCGCGCCATTCCCGGCGCCGGCGCACCTTTCCGTTGTCATACAGGACGCCGAGCTGCGTTTCGCCTTTCCGCTGCGGTCCGCAGACTTTCTCTACGGTTTTGTATTCCGCCATTACTTCGCACCTCCCTGCAGCTTTTTGAGTTCAATGCTTTCGACAAAAGCCTGCACGCGGGTCCGCATCTGCCCGGCGGAGGATTTGATATTGTAGGGCCGGTCCACCGACAGCACGGGATACCCGTAGTCTTCGCGGAGCATATAAGAACCCAGCATCCTCTCGTAGGCCCAGGGGTCACAGAACTTGATCTGGTCATAGAGGATACCGTCCGCGTTGTATTCCTTGGCAAGTTCCGCCACATACTGTTTGCGGCCGTAAACCTTTGCCATATTCATCATCCGCGGGCACTGGCAGCTGTAGGTGTAGTGCGCGCAGACCTGAGTGAGCGCATCTTCGTCGTCGTTCAGCGAAATGGGGTTCCGTCCGGGCAAGGACCCGAAGCAGAACCGGTCGGCACAGACGAACGCGCCGCACTCTTCAATCAGCTTGATAAAGCCGCTGTCGTCGCCTTCCGAGCCGACCACCATGACACGGGCCCGGGCTTTGGCCGGCTCCGGTTCCCGATTCCGGACCTCTTCGAGCGTCTCCTCCAGAATGGGGATCAGCAGATCCTTCGGGCAGACATAGGTGGCCAGTGTCAGAATGTGGAACTCGTATCCGGTAATGCGCGGGTACTCCTCTTTGCGGAAGTCTCCGATTTCCCGGATGAGTTCGCAGACATGGTTATGGACCCCGACCGCCTGCCGGATGGCCGCGTCCGAGGTGTCAATTCCATAGTTTTCCTTAAGCGGCTTCAGAATGTGGTTCGCACACTGTTTGACCAGCAGTCCGACGCCGTTGTCATCCCCTTTCAGGGGTATTTCCATAAATTCAATAAAAAAGTGCTCGTTCCCTTTTCCCATGGTTTGGAGCAGCTCCATGTTCTCCACGCAGCGGTTGATCATGGTACAGCCGTCGGGAGAAACCACACCGTCCGCAAAGTTGAAACCGCCCTCAATGGCGCGTTCCAGCAATGCGCGGCTGGTCTCACAGAGGAGACCGGTCATGTAGTATGTTGCAATGTCCATGCTTCCGGTGTTTGGCGCCGTCAAACGGACCGAAAACGCATTGCCCAAATTCAGCAGGGGCTCCGGAATATTTTCGCAGACGCTGGCAATGCAGACCCTGCCGTCACGTTTGGCTTTCTGGATCAGTTCATTGTTGGCCTCCTGCAGGAGGTCTTCCAGGTAGCCAAGATGTTTGAGATCTCTCATATTCTGTTTTCCGCCCTTCCCAAAGCGTAGAATGTCAAACGGGCTTTCCCAGACCCTTCCGAGACCTCACAGATCCTTTCGATTCTCCGGAATATCCTCCTTTCCTTACACTGTCAATTTTAACATTTGTTTTACACAATTGCCCGTACATTTCAGCTTAATTGTCCAACTCGGATAATTATTTCATGAGAAATGCCCCCTGCAGATGCAGGGGGCATTTCCGGTATTTCCGGAGAATGTCTTAATACTTTTCTTCCATGTCATAAGGCACGTCGATAATGTTTCTGCGGCCTTCAATGTTGTCATAATGTTTGCACATCAGAGGCTCATAGACGTAGTACAGCAGTTTGCCGTCCAGATCGAAGTAAAAGACGGCGAACAGTACCGAGTATACGATACAGAAGATTTTCAGAATCTTAAAAATGAGTTTCATCTTTGTCCACCTCTCTTACCAGGTCAGGTCGTCGTCGAAGTCGAGCAGCGACGGGTCCAGCGGCTCTTCGTGCATAACGTCGATCATGTAGTTGCTGATGCAGTCACGGATTTCGTGACGGGAGACCGTCCGTTTGTCCGGCAGTGCATGCGGGAACCAGATGGCGTGGACGCCGCGGCGGCGGAATTCGTCCTCGAACATACCGTGGATGCCCTGCATGCCCTTGCACTGCAGCTGGTCATACATCATGACCATGTCGCAGTTGAATTTCTCCATGTACTCCCACAGCTGGAAGACGTGCTCATGACCGCCGACGGCCATGGTGCGCATGGGAGCCAGCTCGTTGTACCAGCTCAGGTCTTCCAGGGCATGCTCATAGGTATCCGTGCGGATTTCCTTGTTGAACATGAGCGAGTCCATGTTCATGATGGTGTTCAGGCCCCAGCAGTTGTACGCCCAGGTACACCAGTTGGAGTAATAAAGCGGTGCGCAGGACCAGGCAATGACGCGGTGGCGCGTCTTCGGGAACGTGTTGATATTGTTGGCAACACAGTCTTCCATAATCTTGCGGACACGGGAGTCCAGCAGCTTCCAGGTCGAATTCCAGCCGTACTGTGAATAGTAGATGCGGTACAAGGCCTGGGCAACGCCGTTGATGGGGTAGCTGCTGGTATTGGCGGCGACTTCCCATTTCTCGCGCTCAAAGTAGAGCTGTTCGTTCTGCAGCTCGGCATATTTCTTGAAGCTGTCCCAGCTGAACGGAACGCCGGTCTGTTCTTCCACAAACTTCCAGCACTCTTCAATTTCCTCCTGGCAGCGTTTCTGGACCAGAGGATCGTCATAACGCATGGGCTGCGGCATGGGGAAGAGCGGGCGGTTGAGGAACCAGTCCTGGATGACGGAGGTGGCAACGGATGCGTCGCACGCCTCGTTGGACGTGACAAAACACGGGGCGGAATCCGGGTAGTCGTCCATAATGCCGACGCCGGATTCGGCCTGGCACATGGGACACGGGTCGGACGGAAGTCCGAGCGCCTGGATGGCATCGATGTAATGAAGGACCGTGTTGGAATTAACGTGACAAGTAACGAAATACGGGATCATTTCCAGCGGAATGTCCACGAGGCCGTTGTCCCAGAACGGGTAGAAGATACTGCCGGAGACCGTCTCATTGTGAATGACAGTCTTCTTCCACAGATCCGTCTCTTTGCCGTCATGGAACCGGAGGTCACGGGCAAACATGCGCATGAACTGTTCAATGGTGGCGTGGACCATGCCGCGGTAATGCCAGGCGGAACCGCGGAGAGCCGGGCCGCGCAGGCCTTCCAGGCCGCGGTCAAACCAGTGCAGGACCGGAATGTAGGTCTGGCCGAGCCAGCGGTAACGCCAGAGGCCTTTGAAGAAGGTCAGCGGCTGTTCCGACGACAGGATATCGGCCACCATCATACCGTAGTTGTAGCACCAGATTTTATTGAAATAATAAAACGTATCTTTAATGCCGCGCCATTCACGGTGGCGGTACAGGCCGGTCGGCTGGATGTAGAGGTCACCCAGGCGGCGCTCGCCGTGCTCCTTGCCGTAAACGAAGTCATGGGCCGCTTTTTTCGGGTCGTCTGCAATGTATTTCAGGAATTTCGTGAAGTCACCTTTGCGGTAACCCAGTTTTTCCGCCAATGACATTTTGGTCATTCTCTCTTCTGCCATCAGCCAACACCCCTTTCTGCATTGGTATCCTGGATTTTCTTGAGTTCCACACTTTCAATGAAGGCCTGGAACCGGGTGCGCAGCTGACCGACCGCATTGTTCGTGTATTCTTTTTCAATGGAGCAGACCGGAATTCCGTAGTCACGGCGAAGGACGAAGGTGTCAATCATGCGCTCGTAACTCCAGTACTCACAGAATTTCATCTGCTCAATGATAATACCGTCAGCCTTGTAGTCTTTGACAATCTGTGCCAGATCCTCTTTGCGCTGCCGCATGACGTGCTGCTCCATAAAGCGGGTGCACATACTGGACATCAGGTAATGGCGGGCAACCGCATCCAGGGCGGTCTCCCCTTCCTTAATTTCAATTTCCTCACGGCCCGGAATGGAGCCGTAGCAGTAACGGTCTGCCACAACAAGGGCGCCGCACTGTTCAATGAGCTGAATGAAGTACGGGTCGTCGTTTTCGGAACCGGCCACCACGACTTTGATGCGGTAATCCGGTTTCGGATCCGGCTGACGGGTCTTCAGATCTTCCAGCGTCTCCTTCAGCATGGGGAGAATGAGGTAGTGCGGGCAGGCCAGAGCCACCAGCTGGCAAAGAGAGAACTCAAAGCCGGTAATGGTCGGATTGTCCAGTTTGCGGAACTCGCCGATTTCCCGGACGACCCGGTTAATCTCGTTCTGTTCCTCAATGGCTTTCCGGATGGCCTCGTCCGACGTGTCGACGCCGAGGTTATTCTTCAGGACGTCCAGAACGTGCGCCTGAAGCTGGTCCTTGTAGTGGATAATGGAGTTTTCCGTCTTCTTGAACGGAACATCCGTGAATTCGCAGAAGAAGTTCGGATTCTTGATAAGTTCCGGCATCATCTGCATGTGCTCCTGGAAGCGGCAGGTCACGGTACAGGTTTCCGTGGCCAGTTCGGC
>ONLO01000011.1 GCA_900318715.1 uncultured Eubacteriales bacterium
GAGTTCCCGCCGGCCTTCTACCTTGTCGGCGGACATGAACCGCGGGCACTGGTTGGACTCAAGATAATAACGGCAGACCTGGTCCAGTGCCGGTTCCGTGTCGTTCAGCGGAATGCGCTGTCGGCCCGGAATGGCGCCGAAACAGTAGCGGTCAGCAACCACATAACAATGGCAGTTTTCCATAATTTCGCTGAACGCATAGTCGTCCAGTTCGCTGCCGACGACCACGACGCGGGCGCGCCAGTGGTTCGTCCGTTCCGGCTCACGGGTCCGGAGTTCCTCGACGGTCTCCCGCAGGTACGGCAGGATGAGATAGGTCGGGCAGACATAGGAGACCATGGCAATAATGTGAAATTCTTTCGGTGTAATGACCGGATTGTCGGCCTTTCGCAGCTCCGAGAGTTCCGCAAAGAGGTCACACATTTCATTGTGCTCTTCCACGGCTTTCCGGATGGAAGCGTCCGAGAAGTCGGTGCCGAAGGCCTCCGTCAGCGGCTTCAGGAAGTTGTTGGCAATCTGTTCCGTGTAGAACTTTGTGCCGTGCGGCGTGACCTTCAGCGGCGCATCAATGATTCCGTAACAAAAATCCGGATTCTGGATGAGACCCAGTTCATGGATGTTCTCAACGACACGGACCATCTGCTGGCAGGTGTCGGATACGGCGTAAAAGTCCATGAAGTTGTAACCGCCCTCGAAGGCGCGCTCAAACAGCGCCCGTGTATACCCGCAGATGAAACTGGTCATGTAATACTGGCTGATATCCAGCGACCCGGTGTTCGGCGCCCGCAGGCGGACGGAAAACAAGTTGTCGGTGTTGAGCAGCACTTCCGGAACATAGTAGCACGTGTAGCAAGCGGCGCGCTTCCCCTCCGTCTTGGCCTGCTGGATCAATTCGTTGTGCGCCTGTTCCAGCAGATCCTCAAAATACTGCAAATGCTTCAGGTCTCTCATAAAAATGATTCCCCTCCTTTTATCAAATTACATTCCATGATGAATTGTAGCATTATTAACAAAGAACATCAAACCACAATTTTTTGTGAATTGTTTGGAAAATGCGCCTGCATCCTTCCGGTTTTCCCGGGAATACTGGAAGATTTTATTAGCAAATGATAAACTAGTTCTGAGGTGGATACTATGGACTATAAAATCAGCGGCTATGAGCCCGCTGCGCTCTTCCAAAACTTTGAAGACTTCAGCGCCGTGCCGCGGGGTTCGTTCCATAATGAAAAGGCCTCGGCATTTCTGAAGCAGTTTGCGGAAGACCGCGGTCTGGAAGTATACCAGGACGAAGCCCTCAACATCATCATTAAGAAGCCCGGCAGCAAGGGCGCCGAAGACAAACCGGCCGTCATCCTGCAGGGCCATATGGACATGGTCTGTGAAAAGGTCCAGGGCTGTGACCACGACTTTACGGCCGAAGGCATTGACATGTTCGTCACCGACGGCGGATGGCTCAACGCCAACGGCACCACCCTCGGCGGCGACGACGGCATTGCCGACGCCGTCATGATGACCCTCCTGGACGACGACTCGCTGGTCCACCCTCCCCTGGAGTGCGTCTTCACGACCGACGAAGAGGTCGGTCTGCTCGGCGCGTCGGCACTGGACTACAGCAAGCTGTCCGGGCGCATCATGATCAACATTGACTCCGAGGCCGAGGGCGTGGCCACGGTCAGCTGTGCGGGCGGCATGGACTTCACCATGACCCGCAGCGTGTCACTGGAAAAGCAGGCCGGTGAAACGCTCTCCATGTCGGTCCGTGGCCTGCTCGGCGGGCACTCCGGCACGGATATTGACCTCGGGCGCACCAATGCGTCCCGGCTCATGGCACGCGCCGCGCTGCAGGTCCTGCAGCTTCCGGGTGCGCGGTTGTGCGCCATTCAGGGCGGAACGGCCGGCAACGCCATTCCGCGGGAAGCGGAATTTACCGTATTCCTGCCGGATGCTGCCGCTGCCGACGAGGCGGAACAGAAACTCCGGAATCTTGCCGACGCTTTCGTCCGGGAAATCCGCGGTGTGGAGCCGGACGTACGGGTGGACGTGAATCGCCAAAGAAGTGAAGCAGACGTTTTCTCCGAAGCGGACGGCAAGGCCGTTATTTCCGCCATCCTGCTGGCGCCGAACGGGGTCCGGAAACGGGACCCGCAAATGGACAATTTCGTCATAACGTCCCTCAACCTCGGCATTGTGAAAACGGAAAACGGGACCGTCATGCTTCGGTTTGCCCCGCGCAGTTCCGTGGACTCCCTGATGGACGACGTCTTAGGCGAACTTCGGCTGGTGGCTGAGACCTTCGGGTTTGAGACGGCCATAACCGGTGCCTACCCCGGCTGGGAAAAGGTTGAAAACTCCCCGCTCGTGGCCGTCCTGCAGGAGAGCTACCGCAGCCTCTTCGGCGGCGAACTCAAGGTGGAAGGCATTCACGCGGGCCTGGAATGCGGCCTGTTTTATGCCAACCTTCCGGGCCTCGACCCGGTCTCCATAGGGCCGAACATGTACGGGGTCCACACCCCGGACGAACGCATGGACCTGAAGTCCTGCGAACGGGTATACCGTCTGGTCAAAGACGTTCTGGCCAGACTTGCCGAATGAGAATCCGGCATACACAAATTTTTTGAAGAAGGAGTTATCCACACATGGAAAACAAAGGTTCCTCATACCGTCCGTTTATTCCGGCGGACCGGGTCGTACCGGAGCTTACGGTCACGTCCATTATCCTCGGAATTATTTTGGCGGTCGTCTTCGGCGCGGCCAACGCGTACCTCGGCCTCCGGGTCGGCATGACCATTTCCGCCTCCATTCCGGCGGCGGTCATCTCCATGGGCATTATCCGCTTCATTCTGCGGAAGGATTCCATCCTGGAGAACAATATGGTCCAGACCGTCGGCTCCGCCGGTGAATCCCTGGCTGCCGGTGCCATCTTCACCCTCCCCGCCCTGTTCCTGTGGGCCGAAGAGGGCAAGATTGAAGCCCCGAGCATGCTCACCATTACGCTCATCTGCCTCGTCGGCGGACTTCTGGGCGTCCTGTTCATGATTCCCCTTCGTCAGGCTCTGATTGTGGAAGAGCACGGCGTCCTTCCCTTCCCGGAAGGCCAGGCCTGCTCCGAAGTCCTCATGGCCGGCGAAGAGGGCGGCGCCAAAGCCGGTGCGGTCTTCAAGGGCCTCGGCGTGGCCGCGCTCTACAAGCTGCTCACCGACGGTCTGAAGATCTGGCCGTCCGAAGTGGGCCGCGACATCCACTTCTACAAGGGCTCGTCCCTTGGCATGCAGATCCTTCCGGCGCTGGCCGGTGTCGGCTACATCTGCGGCCCGAAGATTTCGAGCTACATGTTCGCCGGCGGCACACTCAGCTGGTTCGTGCTCATGCCGATGATTGCCCTCTTCGGTGCCACCGGCACCATCTTCCCCGGCACGGAAGTCATTGACACGCTGGACCCCGGCACCCTCTGGGGCACCTATGTCCGTTACATCGGCGCCGGCGCGGTTGCCACCGGCGGTGTCATTTCGCTCATCAAGAGCTTCCCCATGATTGTCCGCACGTTCAAGGCCACCATGGCCACATTCGGCAAGAAGAATGAAAAAGTGACTGCACAGCTGCCGCGGACGCAGCAGGATCTGCCCATGCCCGTGGTCATTGGCCTCATCATCCTTCTCGTCCTTCTCATCTGGCTGGTCCCGGCCTTCCCGGTCAACCCGCTCGGCGCCCTTCTGGTCGTCATCTTCGGCTTCTTCTTTGCCGCGGTCTCCTCCCGGATGGTCGGACTCATCGGTTCGTCCAACAACCCGGTCTCGGGCATGGCCATTGCCACCCTGCTGGCCACGACCGTTCTCCTGAAGGTCACCGGCACCGCCGGCACCAAGGGCATGGTCGGCGCCATTGCCATCGGCGGCATCATCTGCGTCATTGCGGCCATTGCCGGCGACACCTCGCAGGACCTCAAGACCGGTTTCCTGGTCGGCGCCACACCGAAGAAACAGCAGATTGGCGAAGTCGTCGGTGTCTTTGTCTCGGCCATTTCCATCGGCTACGTCCTGGACCTTCTGAACAAGGCCTGGGGCTTCGGCGGCGCCGAGATCCCCGCGCCGCAGGGCATGATGATGAAGATGATTGTGGAAGGCATTATGAGCGCCCAGCTCCCGTGGGGCCTCATCTTCATTGGTGTTTTTATAGCCATTGTCATTGAGATCCTCGGCGTTCCGGTCATGCCGGTTGCCGTCGGCATGTACCTTCCCTTCTCCCTGTCCGCCGGCATTATGTGCGGCGGCATCATCCGCTGGTTTGTGGAGAAGCGGACGAAGAACAATGAAAAGCTGAACAAAGATGCGGTTGAACGCGGCACGCTCTACACCTCCGGCCTCATTGCCGGCGAAGGCCTTATGGGCATTTTGCTGGCCGTCTTTGCCGTGGCCCATCTGGACCTCGACATCTCCTCGAAATTCAGCATCGGCCAGATTGGCGGCCTCGTCATGTGGGTGCTCATGCTTCTGGGACTGCTCTACATCTGCTTCGGCAAAGACAACATGAGCGTCCTGTTCAAGAAGGACAAGACCCATGAGTAAACCGAAGAATTTTCTGGACTACGTCCCGCGCCGCAACCGGAACTACGAATACGACGTCTCAGACGACGGTATTGTCACCATCCACATCCACTGGAAAGGCATTTACCACAAGATTGCCTCGGTCTTCTTTAAGAAGCCGGAAACCAGCCACGTGGACCTCGACAAGATTGGCAGCTTCGTTTGGCTGTGCATGGACGGACAGAAAACCGTGGAGGACATTGCCGCGGAATTCCGGGAGGCGTTCCCGGAAGAAGAAAAGCCTCTGGAACGGATTTCCCAGTTCCTGAAGATCCTCCACAACAATCAGTTCATTGTTTACAACACACCGCTGAAACCCGAATAAATGCCAGGAGCCCCTGACCAAACGGTCAGGGGCTCTTTTTTGAATTAGGGGTATTTTACGGGACCTCAGGACAGTTTGTCCAGGATCCACTGTGCATCGGTGGTGGTCTTCATCTTCTCGAGGTCATCCGGGTTGTCCAGGGCCTGGACAATCTTCTGGATCATGTCGAGATGTTCGTCGCCGACGCCGGCAATACCGAATACGAGATGTGCCATTTCGTCGCCGAACGGGACGCCGTCCGGATACTGAAGCAGCGTAATGCCGGTCTTCTTGACCTGGCCCTTGGCCTCGGAGGTGCCGTGCGGAATGGCAACGCCCATGCCCATGTACGTGGTGAAGACTTTCTCGCGCTCGAGCATGGCATCCACATAGGACGGCTCAACACAGCCCTCTTTGACGAGGAGTTCACCGGCGGCACGGATGGCCTCTTCCTTCGTGGCCGCTTTCTGGCCGGTCAGGATTCCGCTGAGGGACATGACTTTCGGCGCTGCGGCGGCTGCGGCAGCGGCCTTGGCCTCTTCCACGACATCCATGACGGTCTTCTCCTTCGGCGCCTCTTCCACCGCTGCTTCTTCGGCGGGTTTGTCGCCGGTCGTCAGCTGGATGTAGAGGTCGTCGAGAGCCGGGTCGGCCAGGAAGTTGCCAATGGAGACGATCTTGGCCTGCGGGGCCGATTTCTGCGCCCGCTCAACCAGTGTCTGCTGGACCACGGCGACGTCACAGTCGGCCGGGATGTTGTCCACAGACGTGTTCTTAACGGTGATGTCAGGTCTTGCAGCGGCAATGCGGTTGCGGAACTTGGTGGCGCCCATGGCGGACGAGCCCATTCCGGCGTCGCATGCGAAGATGACTTTCTTAACGGCAGCGGCGTTGAGGATTCCGCCGGTGACGGCTGCGGCAACGGCTTCGCCCTTGGAGGCAGCCTTGCTGGCAGCAACCGCACCCTGTGCATCCTCCAGGCTCTTGCCCTTATCCGTGAAGCGGATGATGGGTGAAGCAACCAGGAAGGAAACAGCAGTGGCAATCAGAACGCCGACAATGGTCTGCCACATCTTGTCTTTCGGGGTCATGGACAGGAAGGCAATGATGGAGCCCGGGGAGGCCGGAGCAACCAGTCCGCACTTCATGAGGGAGAACCAGGTAATGGCAGCAATGTTGCCGAGGATGGGAGCAATGATGACGATGGGGTTCATGAGAACATACGGGAAGTAGATTTCATGAATACCGCCGAGGAAGTGGATGATGACCGCACCCGGTGCAGACTGTTTCGTGGTCTTATCCTTGGAGAAGACCCAGTAAGCAAGGAGGACACCAAGGCCGGGGCCCGGATCCGCTTCCAGCATGTACATGATGGAACGTCCGGCTTCTGCCGCCTGTTCAATGCCAATTGGCGTGAAGATACCGTGGTTGATGGCGTTGTTGAGGAACAGGACTTTGGCCGGCTCAATGAAGATGGCCGAAAGCGGCAGCAGTCCATGGTTGACCAGGACTTCAACACCGGCGGCAAGGACCGTCAGGATGGCGGTCATCAGCGGGCCGATGCCGTAGAAGCCGAGCATGGCGAGCAGCATGCCGATGATGCCGATGGAGAAGTTGTTAATGAGCATTTCGAAACCGGCAGGCATGCGGGTTTCCATGAACTGGTCAAACTTCTTGGTGATCCAGCCGGCAAGCGGGCCCATGATCATGGCGCCCATGAGCATCGGCTGGCCTTCCGTGCCGCCGACACCGGCAATGGTACCCATAACGGCAATGGAGGCCATGACGCGGCCGCGCAGTCCGCCGACCATCTGTCCGCCCTGGCCGGCAATCAGAATGGGCAGCAGGAAGAACAGGATGTACGGGTGGATGGACGCCAGCTTCTCATTCGGCAGCCAGCCGTCCGGGATGAACAGTGCGGTAATGAGACCCCAGGCAATGAACGCACCGATGTTGGGCATGACCATTCCCGAGAGGAACTTACCGAACCTCTGGATTGCATTTTTCATATTATCCCTTGACTCCTTTCCAAAAGGCTTCATACAGCCTTGGTCGTTGGATTCAGCATTGCGGTCAGAGGACCTGGATTCCTGCCTCCTGACAGGCTGCCAGAAAGTCAGCCGGTGCCTTACCGTCTGTCACCACGCCGTTCACCTCGTTCAGGAGGCCGAACGTAAAGGGGTTTCTGGTACCGATCTTGGACGAATCCATCAGCACATAACGCTGGTCCGCCCGGCTCAGAGCCGTCCGTTTGAGCACCGCTTCCTCGGCAGAGCCGCAGGTGAAGCCTGCTTTTTCCGAGAAACTGGTCACGCCGAGAAGGGCCAGGTCAAAGTTCACCTTTTCCAGCTCTTCAATACCGCGTGTCCCGCAGATACTCATACTGAAACGGTTCATGGCGCCGCCGGGCAGATACACCCGGACCTGGTCCAGACGGGCCAGTTCCGCCGCGCAGGTAATACTGCTGGTGTAGATGAGCAGCGGCTGATTGGGCAGGTTCTTTGCCAGCATGGTGGTTGTGGAGCCCGAATCCAGAAAGAGCGTACTTCCCGGATGGATAAGCCGAAGGGCCTTTTCCACAATAATTTGTTTGGCTTCCACGTTCCGGACTTCCCGGCTTCCCAGATAGGGGTCGTTCCCGACGACCGTCTCCATGGACTTCGCACCGCCGTGGACCCGGATGATCCGGCTCTCCCGGTCAAGGGTCCTGAGGTCGGTCCGCAGTGTCATTTCCGAGACACCGGCAAACTCCTTCTTGAGTTCCGCAAACGTAATGCTGGAATGCTGATTGATGAAATCCACAATTGCGCTTCTGCGCCGTTCCACTGAATCCATATATATTCACTCCTTCACGGGACGGAAAAGGCCCGGGAAGGTCTTTCCCTACTCTTACTCGCCGACGAAGTTGGCAAGAAGATACTGTTCCGCCTCGACGTTCCAAAGTCCGTCATGGGCATCCACAAGGTCTGCCAGAGCGGTATAGCGTGAATCGCCCGTGGTCTCTCCGACGGAACGGAGGTCGGTCAGGGCCGTCAGCGGCATGTCGAGATGCGTGTAAATGAGTTTCTTTCCGCCCGGGATCTTCGGCAGGTTCAGAACGGTCTCGGGGACCACATTCAGGCCGCCGATGTGTGTGACCATGACGGAGGGTTTGATGCGTCCGGCAGCCGTCAGGTCGAGAGACTCGATCATGTCGTTCGTGTTGCCGCCGGTGGTACCCATAATATGGGTGGAATTGTAATGGATGTCGTACAGGTTCGTGGCGCCCTTGAGCTGCGTGTCGGTCGGGCCGGCAAAGAAGTTCAGGCATCCGTCACGGCCGAGGATGGCATTGGACTGCTCGTAGACCGCCGGAATGGGTGCGTAGCAGAGCACGTCGTCAAAGCCTTTGCCGTCGGTCATGGCGCGGAGCTCGGCCACCGGGTCCTCCATGTCTTTGGTGTTGACAAAGCGGAGGTCAATGCCGCGTTTGGCATATTCTTCCGGCGGGAAGAGTTCGGCCGCGCGGGCCAGGCGGTCGTCGTTGATGTCGGTGACCACCAGCATGGCGGGGTTGACGTCGCGGTTGAGGACATAGGTAATGGCACCCAGGCCCATGGGACCGGCGCCGGCCACAATGGCCATTTTGCCGCCGGCTTTAATGCCCATGTCATGCGTGTAAACACCCATCTTGGTGTGGTACATGGCATTGACCGCGCCAATGCTGCAGGACAGCGGCTCGGCCAGGGAGGCATCAAAGTATCCTTCGCCCTTGTACTCCAGGAAGCAGTCCACTTCAAAGACTTCGGCGGGAATAATGCAGTAGGTGGCGTCTCCGCCGCAGAACTCATAGGAGTATCCGGGACTGTCCATGCTTCCCTTGTAGTTGATGGCCGGCTGAATGGTGAATTTCATGCCGGGTTTGTACTTGTCCTGATATTTGGCGCCGACTTCCACAATGTCTCCCGCCATTTCGTGGCCGAGGATGGCCGGGTGCTCGGCTACGTCCGCATGGACCCGTTTGTGGTCCGTGCCGAGGATAGCCATTTTATAGGTGGACATGCAGACACTGTCGCAGACGATCTTGACCAGGATTTCGTCGTCCTTGATGGCCGGAAGTTCGAATTCGTCAATCCGGATGTCGTTGGCTGCGTGAAGTCTGGCTGCTTTGGCTTTCATAAGGCAGTTCTCCTTTCCTGAAAGGATGCGTGTTCCTGTTAAGAAGGAACCGTCATCCGTGAAATGCAATGGGTAGTTCTGTTGTGAAATAATAGATTTTCGGTTCGTCTTCAGTTTAACAGCCTGCCGGCCGAATATCTATTGTCATTTCAACACAACTTCAGCGGATTTTTTGACTTCTGCACCAATAGAGTTGTTGAACCAACAATATTCAAAAGCACTGTTTAACGCAGGTACGTGCTTTTTCGGTTTGCTGTATTGTTGCTTCGATTATCATTTCAAAAAAGAACCCCTGCCCGAAGGCAGGGGTTCTTCCGAATGATGGATTTAATTCCGGTGTTATGCGTCCGCCGGTTGTTCCGGTTCTATGTCTTCAATGCGGGCCTCCTCCGCTTTTTTGCGGCGGGTGTTCCAGAAGACAATGGCGGCGCAGAGCGCGACCAGGCCGAAGATAATGGCGGCAGCCGTCTGGA
>ONLO01000017.1 GCA_900318715.1 uncultured Eubacteriales bacterium
ACGGCATTCCTGACCGACCCCTCTGCCACGACCCCATACATCCGCCTGAACTTCTCGACCCCGACGGATGACGACATTATCAAAGGCATGAAGCTTCTCGGCGACGTCGTCCGGGAAATGAGAGCCTGAAGGAGAGACTTCTAAGACATGGAAAACAAAAAGGTCCTCAGTATGATCCAGCCCAGCGGCCTGCCGACCCTGGGCAACTACCTCGGCGCGCTCAAGAACTGGAGCAATGTGGCTGCGGAATATGACTGCGCGTTTGCCGTGGCCGACCTGCATGCCATTACGGTCCGCCAGGACCCCCAGAAATTCAAGAAACAGATCTTCGACATGTATTCGTTGCTGCTGGCCCTCGGCCTGAAGCCGGAGAAGAACATCATCTTCGTCCAGAGCCAGGTCCCGACGCATGCCCAGCTGGCCTGGATCCTCGACTGCTACACCCAGTTCGGGGAAATGTCCCGCATGACCCAGTTCAAGGACAAGTCCAAGGCCCATCCGGAGAACATCAACGTCGGTCTGTTTGCCTATCCTGCCCTTATGGCGGCGGACATCCTGCTCTACCAGGCGGACTACGTCCCGGTCGGCGCGGACCAGAAACAACATCTGGAAATTACCCGCGACATTGCCGAACGGTTCAACGGCCTGTACGGGGACACCTTCACCGTGCCGGAGCCCCTCATTGTGGAGACCGGCGCCCGGATCATGTCCCTGCAGGACCCAACGAAGAAGATGAGCAAGTCGGACCCGAACCCGAAGGGCTACATTTCCATCTTTGACGGCAAGGATATTATTGCCAAGCGCATTAAGAGCGCGGTGACGGACTCCGAGGCCTGCGTCCGCTTTGCGGAGGGCAAGGACGGCGTCAACAACCTCATGTCCATCTACTCCTGCTGCACGGGCAAAACCAATGAAGAAATTGAAGCCGAGTTCGCCGGCCAAGGCTACGGAATCTTCAAACAGGCCGTGGCCGACGCGGTCATTGAAGAACTCGGCCCGCTGCAGGACGAGTTCGCCCGCATTACGGCGGACCGCGCCTATGTGGAGGATTGCATGAAGCAGGGCGCCGACACGGCATACCGCATTTCCAGCCGCACGCTGGCAAAGGTCATGAAGAAGGTCGGTTATTATCAGTTCAAAAAATAAGTTGACGGCCTTATAAAATAAGGCGTAAACTTGACTTGCAAACCACAAAAAACGAGGAGGTGACTCGCATGGACGGCGACGGGAATTTCCGATCGTGTCACAGCGGTGACAAGGTAACACGAACCGCGCGGAAGCGGGACACCTCGGCGTTTGCAGCCTGACCGGAACCCCCGGTACACGGCCCGGAACGTCTGCGCCCCTCTCTGCCACGCGGAGAAAGGGGTGCTTTTTTATGGAAGAAAGAAACTATGAAGGCCTGTTCCTTCTGATTAAAGCCGGCAACTTCATCGGGCTCCGCACCGAGCTTGCCGAAATGAATGAAGTTGACATTGCGGAATTCCTCGAAGAGCTGGAACCGGACGTTCTGGTCCGGGTGTTCCGCGTGCTCCCGAAGGACATTTCCGCCGACGTTTTCTCGTATCTTGAGACCGAGACCCAGGAGTGGATCGTCCGCTCCATTACGGACACCGAAGTCTTCCGCCTGGTGGACGACCTGTACCTGGATGACGTGGTCGACTTCCTGGAGGAGGTTCCGGCAAACGTCGTCTCCCGCGTGCTGCGGAACACGGACCCGCATACACGCAAACTCATCAACACGTATCTGAACTACCCGGAGGACTCCGCCGGCAGCATCATGACGAACGAAATGATCGTTCTCAAGGACAGCTACACGGTGGCGCACGCCATTGAGCACATCCGGCAGAACGGGGAAGACATGGCCACCATCTACACGGCCTACGTCACGGACCCGAGCCGCCGCCTGCGCGGCACCATTGATCTTGCCGAGCTCCTCTTCAACAACCCGGACGACCTCATCAAGGACATTATGGACGACGACGCCCAGCTCATCTACGTCCACACCCTGGACGACCAGGAAGAAGTGGCCGAAGTCGTTAAAAAATACGACCTGCTTTCCGTGCCCGTCGTGGACAAGGAAAACCGGCTGGTCGGTATTGTCACCATTGACGACGTCGTCGACATTATCCAGGAAGAGGCCACGGAGGATATGGAAAAGATGGCCGCCATCATGCCGTCCGACAAGCCGTACCTCAAGACCGGCATCTTCGAGACGTACAAGAAACGCATGCCCTGGCTGCTCATCCTCATGGTCTCCGCCACGTTCACGGGCGCCATCATTACGAGCTACGAGAGCGCACTGGCCGCCTATGTGGTCCTGACCGCCTACATTCCCATGCTGATGGACACCGGCGGTAACGCGGGTTCCCAGGCCTCCGAGTCCATAATCCGCGGACTTTCCCTGGGCGATGTAGCGTTTTCGGATATCATCCGCGTCATCTGGAAAGAAATCCGCGTGGCCGCTCTCTGCGGTATGACCCTGGCCGCTGCCAACTTTGCCAAGCTCATGCTGCTGGACCGGATTCCCGTCTCCATTGCCGCCATCGTCTGCATGACGCTGGTCCTGGTCGTGTGCATTGCCAAGTTCATCGGCTGCACGCTGCCCATGCTGGCGGACAAGCTGAAGCTGGACCCGGCCGTCATGGCCAGTCCGCTCATTACCACCATTGTGGACGCCATTTCGCTGTTCACGTACTTCCGCCTGGCAACGTCGCTGCTGCACATTGCCACCTGAACCGGTGCAGGGCCGCCGGAACTGCGGCCGGACGGCCGGAAACACAACCGAAAAGAACCCCGAAGGCTGCCGTTTGGCAGCCTTTTTCTTTCAACAGTTGTGCAAAACGAAGGAAGTGATGCTTTTTTACTTTTCCTTTGTTGATAATCAAGGGTATTGCTTTTATAATATCAAGGATATTTTTATTTCCGGACAAGTATTTCATTTCCAGTTTTCCGGTAGTCAGGAGTTGGAATTCTATGAAAGACCGAGTATGGACCGAGGCGCGCCGCCCCGTAGACCTGCCGTTCCCGAAGACCACCATGTACGGCGCCATTGCCGAATCCGCGTCGCGGTTTCCGCAAGCCTTTGCCTATGAGTTCATGGGCAAGAAGGTAACCTACGCCGACATGATGAAGGGCATTGACAAAGTTGCCAAAGCCCTGATGGCACACGGGGTCCGCCGCGGCGACGCCGTCACTATTGCCATGCCGAATACGCCGCAGGCCCTCTGGGCATTCTATGCGGTCAGCCGGCTCGGCGCCATTGCCAACATGATCCATCCGCTGTCCTCTCAGAAGGAAATCACCTTTTATCTGGACGACTCCGAGAGCGTCCTGATGATTACCATGGACATGTTCTACGACAAGGCGGTCAAAGCCCGTGCCGAGGCCAAAAACGCCAAGACGGAAATCATCGTCTGCCGTATGGAAGACGAGCTTCCGCCGGTCCTTGCCGCCGGATTCTTCGTCAAGGACGGCCGCAAGTTCTACCAGTATCCGGACCGTCCGGACAGCTGCACCTGGCGGCAGTTCTTAAAGTCCGCCGACCTCGTGGAAAAGCTGCCGGACATGGTCTATGACCCGACCCGCGCCGCCGTTTACCTGTACTCGGGCGGCACCTCCGGCACCCCGAAGGGCATTATGCTGACGGACGACAACTTCAACGCCCTCGGCATCCAGATCCGTTCGGCCGCCGGCGTCGACTTCCTGCCCGGCATGAAATTCCTGTCGGTCATGCCCATGTTCCACGGCTTCGGCCTGGGCATCGGCTTCCACACCGTTCTGGAAAACGGCATGATGTGCATTATTGTCCCGCAGTTCACCGCTGCATCCTACTCCAAACTCGTCCGGGACAAGAAACCGAACTTCATTGCCGCCGTCCCGACCCTCTACGCGGCCATGATGAAGAACGAGGCCATGAAGAACGCCGACCTCAGCTGTCTGAAAGGCGTCTTCTCCGGCGGCGACACGCTCCCGCCCGAGCTCAAGCACGAATTTGACCAGTTCCTGAAAGAGCACAAGGCCACCGTCATGATCCGCGAAGGCTACGGCCTCACCGAGTGCGTCACGGCCAGCTGCCTGACGCCGGTGGACCGCTATAAGGAAAACAGCATCGGCCTGCCGCTGCGCGACATGGAATACGCGGTCGTCAACCCCGGCACCTTTGACGAGCTCCCGCGCGGGGAAGAGGGCGAAATCATCCTCCGCGGACCGACCGTCATGATCGGGTACCACAACCGTCCCGAAGACAATGCCGAGACCATGAAGACCGACGACCAGGGACGCACCTGGGTCTTCACGGGCGATGCAGGCATTATGGATGAAGAAGGCTTTGTCTACTTCAAGCAGCGCCTGAAGAGAATGATCATTACCAGCGGCTACAACGTCTATCCGTCGCAGCTGGAGAACGTCCTGCTCATGCATCCGGACGTGGACTCCGCCTGTGTCATCGGCATTCCGGACCCCGTGCGCATGCAGCGCATCCGCGCCTACGTCGTCCTGAAACCGGGCGTGGACCAGAGCGAAGCGGAAAAAGAAAAGCTCATTGAGCACTGCAAACTCTATGTGGCAGGCTATGCCAAGCCGCGGGAAATCATCTTCCGGGACGACCTTCCGAAGACCCTGGTCGGCAAAGTGGCCTATCATGTTCTGGAGGAAGAGGCCGAGGCCGAGCGCAAAGCCGCCGAGGCCAGTGAAACTGCTGAGTAAACCATTAGTTCGGGGGAACAGACATTGAACGAATACAAGACCTACCAGCCGAAATGGTATTTTGTCCGTGACAAGATCCTGACACCGCCGGCCATCCGGTTCATCGGTATGCCCGCGGCCAAAAAGCTGGATTTCCGTTACACACCTTACAAGCCGCACAGCAAGACCTTCCTGATGCTGGCCAACCACAACGACAAACTGGATCCGCTCTATGAGCTGGTCACGCTCCGCACCTACATCCGCTTTGTGGCCAGTGACCACGTGGTGCGGGACGGCTTGTTCGGGAAGCTCATCAACTTCTTTGGCACACCCATTGTCAAGCACCGGGACCGCCCGGGCAGTGAACTCATCAAAGATATCAAGGACACCATTGACGCCGGCATTCCGGTCGGCCTGCACGCGGAAGGCGGCACGTCGTACAACGGCGAGTCCCGTTTCATTTCGCCCAACACCGCGAAGATGATCAAGGACCTGGACTGTGACGTCATTACCTTCCGGTCCTACGGCGGTTACCTCCGCACGCCCCGCTGGAGAACCAGTTCCCGCAAGGGCCCGCTGTTCGGCGGCGTGGTGCACGAGTATTCGAAGGAAGACATCCAGAAGATGACGGAGGAAGAGATCTACAAGGCCATTACGGACGACCTCTATGTCAACGCCTTTGAAGAACAGCGGAAGAACCCGCACAAGTACACCGGAGAAAACCTGGCCGAGCACTGTGAAATCATTGTTTACGAGTGCCCCGCCTGCAAGACCGTCGGCCGGCTGCACAGCAAAGGGAACCTGCTGAAGTGCGACTGCGGCTACACCGTGGAATTCGGCGAAGACGGCCTGTTCCACGCCGTGAACGGCGGAGAACTCCTGCAGGAGGACCTGGTGGCCTGGGACCACTGGCAGAGAACCGCGGTCCAGGACATTCTGGACGCCTACAAGGACAACACGGAAGAGCCCATCTTCCGGGACGAGCACCAGACCGTCACCCGCATTGAAAACGACGGCGGCAAGACGCACCTGACCGAAGACGCGGTCCTGGAACTCTACCACGACCGTTTCGAACTGCACTGGGACGGCATGGACTGGTCCGCGTCCCATAAGGAGGTAAAACGGCTCGACTTCATGAAGGAACAGTGCCTGTTCCTCATTACGGACGACGTCTACTACGAAATCGGTTCCAAGGTGCCCCGCAGCCCCATCAAGTATGTGGATGCCTGGCGGTACCTCACCGGCCGTCCGAACTATTGAGAAAACAATCCGTTATAAAAGACCGGCTGCCCCGCAACCTGCGGGACAGCCCGTTTTTTGTGTCACTGTTCCTTGTGCGGGCAGGGGAGTTTTGCTACAATAA
>ONLO01000186.1 GCA_900318715.1 uncultured Eubacteriales bacterium
CCAGGAACGCTTCCAGTTCCATGTTTTCCGGGTAGTCAATAACGCTCCGGACAAACTCCGCGGCGTCGGTTCCGTCATCGGCAGGGCAGAGCCGGGGCCTTGTTAAATTTTTTATATCAGTCGACGTCGGTGTTCTTCAGACGGTCGTATTCGCCGTATTCGCAGCCCATGTTGCGGACGGTCATGTCGTCAATGAGGATGGGCAGGAAGCCGAACAGGTTCCGGTACAGCTTGACATGGCCGGAGCCGTTGCCGCCGTTCCACAGGTGGTTGTGGCGTTTGATGCCGTTCGGGGCCTCGTAGTTGACGAGCAGCATGTCTTCCTTCTTGCAGTGAAGATCATAGACAATTTTGCCTTTCAAGGTCTTCTGGGTTACTTTCCAGATAATTTCATCGCCCGTTTCGTAGCAGTTGAACTTCGTCCGGCAGAAGGTCCACAGTTTGGAGAAGTTGAACTCGTACTTCTTGCCTTCGTAGTACATGGCGCCGAGCAGTTTCCGGTCGAGTTTAATGCCGAAGACAATGGGGGCGCCGCCGCCGATGTCGAAGACGGAGTTCTCGAGCTGTTTGTGCTTCTTGTTACTGTAGAGGTTGCAGGAGGACAGCCAGAGCCACGGGGTCGTGAAGTCCTGTCCGAAGTTCTTGTCGGCGTAGCCGTAGCAGGTCTCCGGGGTGACGACGTATTCCACGCCGTCGGCGGTAATGGTGCCGGAGTACTCGGTCTTCATGCCGGCGCCGTGCCAGTACATGTTGAACGCGTTGAGCCGCAGGAACAGCTGGGACGTGCCGTAGCCGACGTTCCACGGAATAATGTGTTTGACGGTGAGGTCCCACTCGAGGTCGCCGGCGTCACACATCCACTCCGGGTGCGCCTTGGCGTCGGCTTCGGAAATGTGGATCTTGCCCTTGATGTGGTTGTCGTCACAGTAGCAGTCCGGCGTGGTGACGGAGAACGGGGTGCCCTTGGCCACTTTGACGCCGTCCTGTTTCCAGCCGAAGAACCGGTGCAGCTGGAAGCCGCCCGGGAGCCAGGTGCCGCCCTTGACCATGACGTAGGACGGTTTGACGGGGTTTTCAATGGTGGCGCCGGGGACCTGGCCGAAAATGGGCTCCTTTTTGCCGAGCGCCGGGTTGCAGATATAGTATTCAAAGAAGAACGGACGCTCTTCTCCGGTTTCCTTGTTGCGGGCGGTCAGGCTGTGCCACCACCAGTCGTAGCCGCACTTGGCCCGCGGGCCGTAAAGCATGTTATTGTTTTTCTTCGGAACAACTTTTGTAAATGACATAGATACCCTCCTTAAGGCTTTTTCAGAAATGCAACTAATACTTTTGCACAAAAGAAAAAATAATTGTGCAGTACGTTACAAGAACTAATATAGATGTGCAATCTTAAAGAAACCTGAAAGATTTTGGAACGGGTGGAAATGCGGCCGGAAAAGCCGGAAAACCGGCGGAGTCATGGGGTTCCAGGGCGATTCAGTTTTTTTGTAAAAATAGCTTGCTATTTAAAGACAAAAGGATTATGATGATATCACCAAAGAATTAGCACTCGGAAAAGATGACTGCTAAATCTTTGACCAAAATTCCGAAACAGAAATTTACATAGATGGAGGGTTTCCCCATGAGTACGAAAATGATACTCCCTATCCAAAACGCAGCCATCCTCCCCGACGTGGAGTTCCAGGTCGGCATTGATAAGCTGAACGCGTGGGAGAGAAGCCGCCTCGGCATTGACGGCAACAAAGCCATTCTTCTCCAGACACGCACCGACAAAGACCGTGAGCACCTGACCGCGGCGGACTTCTATCCGCTGGGCGTGCTGGCGGACATTATCCATGTGGCCGATGCGCCGAACGGCATGTTCATCCACGTCCGGACGCACGAGAAGGTCCGGATCAGCAACCTGGCCGTCACCATGTCCGTCATTGAGGCGGACTTCGAGCCGGTCAATGAGACCATGGACATTACCTTCGACGGCGAGCGGGAACAGCTGGAACAGCTCAAGACGCTGGTGCGGGAAACCGCGGAGCACTTCCGCGGCGGCGAATACGTGGAGGACTACATCCGCAACATCCACACGGTCCGCGAGCTGGCCGTGGCGGCGGCCCCGTTCCTCGGCATGAGCATTGAGGAGCAGTATGCCTGGCTTGCCACCGACTCCTACCGGGAGCGGCTCATGCTCATTCGGGACGCGTTCATGAAGTACCGCGCCACCGTGGAAATGAAGGTGGACCTGGCCAAGTCGGACGACACCGAAGAAAAGGCCTACAAGAAAGCGGCCATCAAAAAGCAGATGAACGTCCTGCAGAAGGAACTCGACGAAATGGATCCGGAAGGCGCCGTGGACAAAGACGACTTTGCCCGGAAGATTGCCGAGTCCGGCATGCCGGAAGACGTCCGCAAGGAAATTGAAAAGACGCTGGAGCGGTTCCAGAAGGAACCGGAGACCGGCGCGGAGTACAACTCCCTGCACGACTATCTGGACTTCGTCACCACCCTCAAGTGGAAAGCCGAACCGGGCCAGCCCATCAACATTAAGAAAGCGCGCGAAGTGCTGGACCGGGACCACTACGGCCTGGAGAAAGTCAAGGAGCGCATCCTGCAGCATCTGGCCGTCATGTCCCTGTACGAAAAGAACGGGGAAGAGAAGCAGAAGGGTTCCATCCTGCTGCTGGTCGGCGCGCCGGGCACCGGCAAGACGAGCCTGGGCAAGTCCATTGCCGAGGCGCTGGACCGCGAATACATCCGCATTTCGCTGGGCGGCATCCGGGACGAGTCCGAAATCCGCGGCCACCGCAGAACGTATATCGGCTCCATGCCGGGCCGCATTATGCAGGGCATTAAACGCGCCGGCGTCATGAACCCGGTCATGGTCCTGGACGAAGTGGACAAGCTGATGGGCGGCATCAACGGTGACCCGTCGGCGGCGCTGCTGGAGGTCCTGGACCCCGAGCAGAACACCACGTTCGAAGACCACTACGTCAACGTGCCGTACGACCTGTCCCAGGTCTTCTTCATCTGCACGGCCAACAACTGGGACACCATTCCCCAGCCGCTGATGGACCGTATGGAAGTCATCCAGATTCAGGGCTACACCCCGGACGAGCACTTCCACATTGCCAAGGACTATCTGGTCCCGCAGGTCCGGGAGGACACCGGCCTCAGCGCGGAACAGATTACGTTCACGGATGAAGCGCTGAAGAAAATTATTGACGAATACACCATGGAAGCCGGCGTCCGCGGCCTGAAGAAACAGCTTCTGACGGCGTGCCGCAAGGCCGCGCAGCAGATTGTGGAAGCGGAGTCGGCGGAGCCTGGCTCGGAGGAAGCAAGCCTCAAGTCCATTGCCGTTACCGAAGACAACGTGGAAGACTTCCTCGGCAAGAAAGTCATTAACCACGACAAGGTCTTAAAGGACAACCCGGCCGGCGTGGTCACTGGCCTTGCCTGGACGCAGGCCGGCGGCGAGATCCTCTTCATTGAGTCCGTCGCCATGAACGGCAGCGGCCAGATCCGCCTGACCGGCCAGATCGGCGACGTCATGCGCGAATCCGCCGAGACTGCCGTCAGCCTGGTCAAGAGCACGTTCCTGGACAACGGCCTGGACTTCAAAGACCGGGACATCCACATCCACATTCCGCAGGGCGCCGTCCAGAAGGACGGACCGAGCGCCGGCATCACCATGTTCACGGCGGTCACATCCCTGGTCACCGGCAAACCGGTGAGCCCGTACCTTGCCATGACCGGTGAAATATCCCTGCGCGGACAGGTCCTGCCCATTGGCGGCCTGCCGGAGAAACTCATGGCGGCCGAGCGCGCCGGCATAAAGAAAGTCCTCATTCCGGACGACAACGTCCGGGACCTGGACGACGTGCCCGAGGAAATCCGCGACAAGCTGGAAATTGTTCCGGTGAAGACCGTGGAAGACGTCATCCGGGAAGCGCTCCACATAACGCTTCCGTCCCGGGACCCGCACCCGTTTGTCAAGCAGGATCCCGGAAAATCCGGCACAGCAGCGCCGGCATCCCTGTAACCGAAAAAAGCTCCCGGCTCATGCC
>ONLO01000043.1 GCA_900318715.1 uncultured Eubacteriales bacterium
GAAGTTGATGTCAATGGTCTGGCCTTCGGTGGCAATGACGCGCTTGACAATGTTCTCCCCGAAGTCGTTCGGCTGGGAAATGACGACGACGTCCCCGTACGACGGGGCAGCGTCTTTGCCCAGCTGGGAAATGACCAGCCAGTCACCGGTGTGCAGGGTCGGCTCCATGGAGGGGCCGTTGACGCCGGACATGCGGAAGAAGAACGTGAAGAGAATGGCAATAATGAGCGCGGCGGTCACAATAATGCTCACAATGTCATAACAGACCGCGGCGGTGCCGTGGGGTTTGGAAACGGTTTCTTCCAGGACTTCCGGGGTGGTTTCGTTGGTTTTGTTCATGTCACTTTGCCTCCGTTTTATTCAGATCTATCAGCATGGTTCCTAAAATGTCATTTTGGTCAATGAGCCCGACCATGCTGCTGCGGCTGTCGAGCGAGTCGTTCCGGTTGTCTCCCATGACGAAGACCTTGCCCTCCGGCACGGTGAACGGGAAGACCGGCCCGTCACTGTACTCCAGATGCGTCGGCGCGGCAATGTAGGGTTCGTTCTGCACTTCCCCGTTGACCGTGACCGTTCCGCGTTCGAAGTCAATGTCGAGGGTGTCCCCGCCCAGGGCAATGATCCGCTTGACCAGCGGTTCCTTGCCGGCGCGGTGGACGACGACAATGTCGCCGCGCTCGTACCGGAAGACCGTGCTGGCCAGAACCAGCCGGTCCCCGTCCTCCAGGGTCGGGTACATGGAACTCCCCTGGACCGTAGCGCTCCGGAACAGAAAGACGACGGCAACGGTCACAATGAGAACGGCCGTGGCCAGTGCGCGGACAACTTCGTAGACACCGGAGACACCATGTGCCCCGGTCTCCCGAAGATCCACGCCCGTGTAGCTCGTTCTCATGCCGCCACCTCGTCGAATTATTATCCGCAATATTTTACACCATTCACGGCATAATATCTATATATATAAAATGAATTTTGAGGATAAAAAGAAAAAGGAGACAGCAATTTGTCTCCTTTTTGTGTTCCGTTTTTGGTTCGCGGTGCCGTCAGCTGATGGCGCTCTTGACGCGGGCAGCCTTACCGACACGGTCACGCAGGTAGTACAGTTTGCTTCTGCGGACTTTACCGGTGCGGACGACTTTCAGGGAAACCACGTTCGGGGAGTTGACCGGGAATACACGCTCAACGCCGACGCCATAGGCGACGCGGCGGAGGGTGAAGGTCTCGGAGACGCCGCTGCCTCTGCGGGCAATGACGGTACCTTCGAACGCCTGGATCCGTTCACGGCTTCCTTCTTTAATTTTGACGTCGACACGGACGGTGTCGCCGATGTTGAATTTCGGGAAATCCTGTTTGATCTGACCTTCGGTCATGAGTTTGAGTGCGTCCATAACTAATCCTCCTAATATTTTCAGAACGTTCATACACAATTACTTGTCAGAGGACCGTCCGCTTTAATTCCGGGCGTTTTCCGCCCCGTCTTAAACCCCCTGACAGGATCCGTCAGGGAAAACGCTCATTAATATTAGCAGATTTTATAGGCATGTGCAAGCATTTTCTTACGCAATTCAGCCGCTTGTTGTGTTTTAAAGCATATTTTGCTAAAATGAAACGCGAAAATTACCGAAACAGACAGGAGAACCGCCGTATGCGTATGCGTCACAAGAAGAATCTGGAGCCCCGTCTGGAAGAAGTCCGTGAGTACTTCATTCCGGCCGTGGCCGAGGATCTGAACTACGCCAACGCCGGCAAGGAACAGCACTTCTTTGACTTTGCGGAACTCTTCGGCCGGGAGGCCCCGGTCTATCTGGAAATCGGCTCCGGCAAAGGACAGTTCATCTGTGAACTTGCGTTGCAGCATCCGGAGAACAACTACATCGCCGTGGAAAAAGTCAGTGACGTCATTGTCATGGGCGCGGAAAAGGTCAAAAAGGCAGGCCTCACGAACGTCCTGTTCGCCCGCTGCGGGGCCGAGTACCTGCCCTCCTTCATCCCGCCGCACAGTATTGCGGGCATCTACCTGAACTTCTCCCCGCCCTACCCGAAAAACCGCCACGAGGCCCACCGGCTCACGAACCGCCGGTTCCTGGACATTTACCGGGACCTTCTGGCGCCGGGCGCGGAGATCCATCAGAAGACGGACAACATGCACTACTTCGAGTACTCCATTGCGGAGTTCTCCCAGGCGGGCTACGCCCTCAAGAACATTTCCCTCGACCTCCACAACAGTGACTTCGAGGGCAACATTATGACCGAATACGAGACGCGCTTTGTGGGACTTGGTCAGCCCATCTACCGACTGGAAGCGTACTTACCGGAGGAATGAATATGAATATTGCAGTCCCGCTCATTGTTGGCATTGTCATCCTTGCACTCATCATTACGGCCCTGGTCCTGGCCTGGCGCCGGAACTTAAAGCCGTTCTGGATTTCCGCGTTTTCCATGGAACTCATCGGCAGCGGCATTATGCTGTCGTTCATTTCGAAATACGCCAACCTCATGACCGGCGTGGAGGGCACCTCCCTGGAAGTGGCCTACGGCCGCGCGGAACTCGTCTGCCTCATCTTCATCCTGCTGTTCCTCGGGCTCCTGCTCATGTCCGTGGTACTGGCCGTCGGCAAACACCTCATCCGCAAGCAGGAGGAACCGCTTCAGTTCTGAGCGTTCCGGGAATCCAACCAAATTTGTCATGAAAAAAGCTGCCCAGACGGGCAGCTTTCTTTTTTGATGATGTTCCGTACGGGGCTCAGACGGTGTGGCCGCCGGTTTTCGGAGCCGTTTCCTCCCCGTAGCCCGGCAGCGGTTTGCGGGTCCAGGGACTGATGTGCTCGCGGTTCTTCATCATGTTGTAGAGACAGATAATGTAGATGATGTCAAAGACGAAGCAGCACTCAATGAGGAACTTCATGAGCGGCATAAACCGGAAGTCCACGAAGATGGACCAGGTTGCGCCGTATTCCCGCGCCATGACGAGTGCGCCCAGCAGGGAAGGTGCCACGGTGCCAATCCATTTGCAGATGGCAATGCCCATGTTCTGGCCCTTCGAGCTGCCCTTTTTGTACAGCATGGAAATGAAGGTGGCCGAAATGAAGATGTTCTGGATGTAGGCCGCATAGACGCCGTTGTGGTCATTCCACTCATTAATGCTGAACAGAACGCAGGCAAAGGAAACACCGATGATCAGGATGAGGTAAGGATAATACCACCACTCCGGAGCATGCGGCATGGAGGCTTTGAACTCCTCCCGTCCGTAGCGGAACTTCAGATACAGGATAATGCAGTCAAATGTAAACCACAGGGCATTCATGATCCTCTGCAGCGGCGTCTGCCAGGTCAGGTCCAGCATGCTGCCGGCCGGAACAATGGGCGAACCGAGCACGCAGAAAATGAATTCCCAGGCCCAGTTGAGGCCAAGGACCATCAGCGGCATGCCGCAGGTCTTGTCCTTGAATCCGCGGTAGATGATCAGAATGTAGGTAATGGTCCAGAACATTCCGCCCAAAATGGTCAGAACGTCATAGAAGGGGTCTCCCGCCGGGACGGCCAGACTGGCAATGGACATTTCCTCGCCCGTCACGGGACTGATGACCAGAGATAGTGCTGAAAGACTTGCAAAGTTCATTCACTCAACTCCTAACGCTGTGTTTGTATATTACGAAACATCAACGCCAGAATTGTAGTTCTTTGAACACATTGGTGTCAAGTTGTTCAGTTTTTGTGACTCTCCGGAGCGTCCGGGTCCTGCAGCAAGGATTTGACAGCTTTGCGTGCCTCCCGGCGGGAGGCGCGGGTGCTGCCGAATCCGCTGATGCGGCGCCCGAATTCCCGGGCCTTGGCCGCGCGTTCAGAGACCGAATCCGTCTTGTCCATCATGAAGATGGCGGCGCTGGCGGCCAGGACTGCCACACGGATGAGGTCGTCCACGTGGTTGTGGATGAGGTCGTCAAAGAACTTGTCGTAGTCCAGATTGGCCAGGTTGAAATAGGCATGGGCGCCGAGGTTCTTGTCCCGCATATTCTGCGCAACGCCTTTGCCCAGGTACCGGTCGTACGTCCGGTCAATGAGTTCTTCCATCTGCTCCTTGCCGAGCCCCATGCGGGTCTCGAGCAGGCTCGGGACCGTCAGGCCTTCGAACTGGGACACCGTCTCCAGGAGTTTGTCCACGAGGAGGTCGCCCAGGTCTGAGGTCAGGATATGGTCCACAATGGTGGTCACCGTCTCCGTCACCATGGCGACAATGCTGTCGTTCATGACGTAGGACAGAATGGTCCCGTCGGCAATGGTGTCAATGGAGTTCATAATGCCCTTGGTCAGGTTGTCAATGAACTCCGCACGGTCATCTTTGTTTTCCAGCACGCCGTTCAGGTAGTCCCGGAGCGCCGCGGAGAACTTGTTCTTGTCCAGGACGCTCTGCTTGTCGAACACCCGTGTCACCAGGTTGTTGAGCGAGTACTGCCCCAGGAAATCGTAAAGGAGCCAGAGGATCTTCTCCTTGACGAACGGCTCGAGCCCGGTCTTCCCAAGAAGCCCGGTCAGCCGGTCCGCCGCGCCGGGGACTGCGTCGTCCAGGACTTTCTGAGCACCGCTGGCCAGGTACTTCTGGGTCATGGGAAACAGTCCCATGACGGCCAGGGTCCGGCCGCCGAGGCTCAGTTCTTTTTTCGGAGCAAAAATCAACACTTCTGCCAGAAGGCTGCCGACAAAGTACTTGCCGCCGGCCTTGAGTTCGTCCAGAGAGAGTCTGTTTTTGGCCATATGGAATCCTCCTGACCCGCCGGTTCAGCAGCGGGAATACTGTAAAGTTCATTATACGGGGCGCACCCGTGCAAAGTCAACGCGCGGGCCGTCAGCAGAAAGGCTGCCCGTCGGAGACGAAGAGCTCTTCCCGCACCATGCGCAGGCGGTCCGGAACGGTCCCGGTGTCCGTGAGGAAGCGGTCTATGAACAGCTTCGGATTGACACCGAACTGCGGGGACGACGGCAGCGTGACGCGCACGGTCACGGTCCCGTTCTCCCCGGCCTCCGCCGAGAAGTCCGCCAGGTACTCTTTGAGGTCAATTTCCTTCTGCACTTTTTCCTTGCCGCGCTTGGCCATTTTGTAGACCGGCAGGTGCGGCCGCTCCGTGTTCTTCCGGAGGGCCTCCGCCAGTTCTTCGGCCGGTACCGCGTGCTGTTCAATGGTAAACGCGTAGCGGGACGCCTCAATGGCGTTCATCTTGTGGTTCGGCGGGGCCGCGCTGCCAATGGCAATGTCCGGCGGCATGACCGCGGACAAGCGGGCAACAATTTCGCCGTCCGTTATGTCCCCTTCCACGCGGATGTCCACGCACTCCCGCAGGCCCTCCACGCCGAGCGACAGCGGGCTGGTGAAGTTGAGGTACGGGCGCGGGTTAAAGCCCTCCGTGTACCAGAGGGGAATCTTCGCCCGGACGAACGCCCGGGAAAAGCACCGCATGAGGTCCAGGTGCGAAATGTATTTGGCCACACCGGTCTTGGAAAACCGGATCCTAACGTCTCGCATGGCAGTCCCCTCCGTTCAGGCGGTCAGCGCCGCAGGCCGCGCACTGGATACGGCAGTGCGGTGTCGTCTTGCTCTCTTTGGCCCGTTCGGCCTCCCGGATGAGGAACTCCTTGCGGATGCCGCAGTCCAGATGGTCCCAGGGCAGGACCTCGTCGTAGGGCCGGCGGCGGTTCGCGTAGAATTCCGGGTCTATGCCGCACTCCGCAAAGGTGGCAAGCCAGACGTCGTTGTCAAAGAAGTCCTGCCAGGCGTCAAGGCGGCACCCTTTTTTGTGGAGGCGATACAGCACTTCTCCCAGCCGGCGGTCCCCGCGGGCCAGGACGGCTTCCAGGAAGATGGTGTCCGTCTTGTGGCTGGAGACGTGGAGCTTGGTCTTGTAGGCCGCGTCACGCAGGCGGGCCTGCTTTTCCGCCAGCTGTTCCCGGGTGTCCTGCGGTTCCCACTGGAACGGCGTGAACGGCTTCGGGACGAAGGACGAGGCGCTGACGTTGACCGTAAGGCCGCGGCCCTTCGGGCGGTCCGGGTTGCTGTAGTAGGCGGATATGACTTTCTTGCCGAGTTCGGCAATGGCGTCCACATCCTCCATGGTCTCGGTCGGAAGGCCGAGCATGAAGTAGAGTTTCACCGTGGTCCATCCGTAGCGGAAGGCCAGGTTCACGGTGTCCAGGATTTCCTCTTCGGTCAGATTTTTATTGATGGCGTCGCGCAGGCGCTGGGACCCGGCCTCCGGTGCAAAGGTCAGGCCGCTCTTGCGGATGAGGTTCAGTTTTTCCACCAGCTCCTCGTCAAAGCTGTCAATGCGGAGGGACGGCAGAGCAATGTTTATTTTGGCCTCTTCCGTCCAGCCCGTCATGGCGTTCAGCAGCGGCTGGATGTTGGTGTAGTCCGAGGTGGACAGGGAGATGAGTGAGACCTCGTCGTAACCGGTGGACTCACAGATGCGGCGGGCCTGCTGTTCCGCCACTTCCGGGCTCTTCTCCCGGATGGGCCGGTACAGGAAGCCGGCCTGGCAGAAGCGGCAGCCGCGGATGCAGCCGCGGTACAGTTCCTCCACCGCGCGGTCGTGGACAATTTCAATGTACGGCACCGGGAACTTGTCCGGGTAGAAGGCCGTGTCAAGGTCCCGGACCACGCGCTTGACGACCGTTGCCGGCGCACCCCGCAGCGGGGTGACCGCGTCAATGGTCCCGTCGTCCTTGTACGTGACCTCGTACCGGGACGGAACGTAGATGCCGGGCACCTGCGCCGCCGCGTCCAGAAACTCCTCCTTGCCGGCGCCGCGGAGCTTGTACTCTTTGTACAGGTCCAGCAGGTCCATCATGACCTCTTCCCCGTCGCCGAGCATGAAGAGGTCGAAGAAGTCCGCAATGGGCTCCGGGTTGCAGGCGCACGGGCCGCCGCCGACCACCAAGTTCTTCAGCTCCTGCCGTTCGCGAGCCAGGACCGGCACGCCGCCGAGTTCCAGCATATGCAGGCAGGTGGTGAAGGACATTTCGTACTGCAGCGTAAACCCGATGATGTCGAAGTCATAAAGCGGGGTCCCGCTCTCCAGGCCGTACAGGGGCAGGCCGTGTTCCCGCATCTGTTCCTCCATGTCCACCCAGGGCGTGAAGACGCGTTCGCAGAAGGCGTCTTCCCGCTGGTTGATGAGGTAGTAGAGGATCTTGATGCCGAGGTGGGACATGCCGATTTCATAGGTGTCCGGGAAACAGAACGCAAAGTGAAGGTCGACCGACGCCGGGTCTTTCGTCACACTGTTCAGTTCGCCGCCAATGTAGCGGCCGGGTTTCTGGACCAGCGGCAGGATCCGCTCAAGGGCTGCATCCATCCGGTCCCCTCCTCTCTGCAAGAATAATAGTTCTGCAACAAGAATAGTTGTAACACTGCTGGTTATATTTTATGCCTGCTTCAACGGTTGTCAAAGCAGGCATAACGAGTGTACCAAAAATTGTCCGTCGGCGCTCAGTTTCTGCGGCGGCGGTCATTGCCTCCGCGGCGGTAGTTTCCGCCGGAACGGCGCGGGCGGCGCTGCTCTTCCTCTTCGAGGTCGTTCTCCGGAACGGCACCCTCGACTTCAATGAGCGCGTCTCTGCGGGACAGGTTGATCCGGTTCTGGTCATCAATTTCAATGACCTTGACAATAATTTCGTCTCCGACCGTAACGACGTCTTCCACGCGGTCCACGTGACGGACGTCCAGACGGCTGATGTGGACCATGCCCTCTTTGCCGGGGGCAATTTCCACGAAGGCGCCGAAGCTCATGAGACGGGTGACGACACCCTTGTAGATGGCGCCGATCTCCGGGTCGTTGGCAATGGTCTCCACCATGAAGATGGCGCGCTGGGCGGCCTCAAGGTCCTGGCAGGCCACGAAGACGTTGCCGTCGTCGTCAATGTCGATCTTACAGTCGCATTCTGCCTGGATCTTCTGGATGACCTTGCCCTGCTTGCCGATGACGTCGCCGATCTTCTCGGGGTCAATCTTGGTGGTGAGCATCTTCGGTGCATACTTGGACAGCTCGGCGCGCGGCTCGGCAATGACGGGAGCCATGACTTCGTCGAGGATGTAAAGACGGGCCTTGCGGGTCTTCTCGAACGCCTCTTTAATGATGGCGCCGGTGAGGCCGTGCACTTTGAGGTCCATCTGGATGGCGGTAATGCCCTTCTTCGTACCGGCAACCTTGAAGTCCATGTCGCCGTAGAAGTCTTCCAGACCCTGGATGTCCACCATGGTCATGAAGTCGCCGTAGACGCCCTCGTCACCCGTAATGAGGCCGCAGGAAATGCCGGCGACCGGGGCTTTGATGGGCACACCGGCTGCCATCAGGGACAGCGTGGAGCCGCAGATGGAAGCCTGCGAAGTGGATCCGTTGGAGGACAGAACTTCGGAGACCACGCGGATGGTGTACGGGAACTCCTCAATGGTCGGAAGGACCGGGACCAGGGCCTTTTCGGCCAGGGCGCCGTGACCAATTTCCCGGCGGCCGGGGCCGCGGGACGGCTTGGTTTCACCGACCGAGTAGGACGGGAAGTTGTAGTGGTGGATGTAGCGTTTCTCCGTCTGCTCGTCAATGCCGTCGAGGCGCTGGGCGTCGCCGGCGGTACCGAGGGTAGCAACGGAGAGGACCTGCGTCTGGCCGCGGGTGAACATGCCCGAACCATGGGCGCGCGGGAGCAGGTCAATTTCCGCGTTCAGCGGGCGGATTTCATCAATGCCGCGGCCGTCGACGCGCTTGTGTTCGTTCTTGAGCCAGTTGCGGACGACATGCTTCTGGATGAGATACAGGATTTCGTCCAGCTTGCCCTCGCTGCCCTCGAACTGCTCGTCATACTTTTCGTGGACGGCGTCGTAGATCGGCAGGAGTGCTTCATCGCGCACACGTTTGTCGTCGGTGTCCAGAGCCTTCTGGACGTCCGGGGTGACCCACTCTTCAATTTCGGCCAGGATGACCGGATCCGGGTCGGCGGATTCAAACGCAATCTTCGGCTTGCCGATTTCGGCGACAATGCCGTTGATGAATTCCACAATCTTCTGGTTTTCCGCATGGCAGGCCATAATGGCGTCGTACATGACGTCTTCGGAAATTTCGTTGCCGCCGGCCTCAATCATGGCGACCAGATCCGCCGTGGAGGAGACGGTCAGTGTCAGTTCGGAGACCGCACGCTGCTCCAGCGTCGGGTTGATGACGACTTCCCCGTCGACCATACCGGCGTTGACGGTGGAAATGGGGCCGTCCCACGGAATGGGCGAAATGGCCGTGGCGCAGGAGGCGCCGATGGCGGCCGCCACTTCCGGCGAGCAGTCCGGGTCCACACTCATGACGGTGCAGACAATGGAGACGTCGTTGCGCATGTCCTTCGGGAACAGCGGACGCATGGGACGGTCAATGCAGCGGCTCGTCAGGATGGCGTGTTCGGACGGGCGGCTTTCGCGTCTCTGGAACGAGCCGGGCACGCGGCCGACCGAATACATCTTTTCCTCGAAGTCGACCGAAAGCGGGAAGAAATCCACGCCTTCGCGCGGCTTGTCTGCCATGGTCACGTTGCAGAGAACCGCCGTTTCGCCGTACCGCACCATGACGGACGACGTGGCGAGCTGAGCCATTTTGCCGGTTTCCAGTGACAGCGGACGGCCGGCAAGCGTTGTTTCGTAGACTTTGAAGTCTTTAAAAAACATGTTGTTACCTCTCTTCAATATTTATTTGAATATCGGGAGGAAACCGGTTGGCTTAGCAATAAATAAAACATCCGGGCGTCTGGTCCGGGTCCTTTATTCACTGCTAAAACCGCGGCGCTCCCCCCGCAGATTCCGTTTTTACGCAAAGGAAGGCAGACAGCACAATGCCGGTGCCGCCTGCCCCATTGTCGTCATTACTTACGGAGACCGAGTCTCTGAATCAGAGAACGATACCGCTCAATGTCGTTTTTCTGCAGATATGCAAGAAGGTTTCTTCTGTGACCAACCATCTTCAGAAGGCCTCTTCTGGAGTGATGGTCATGCGGATGATCCTTCAGATGAGCGTTCAGGTCGTTGATTCTCTTGGTGAGAACGGCAATCTGAACTTCCGGCGAACCGGTGTCGCCCTCATGGACGGCATACTCTTTCATAATGTCCTGCTTTTCCTGCTGGGTCATTTCTGTCACCTCATTTTTAAAATAGTTGCAAGTTTCTTAGGGAGCGGCCGGTGAATACCCATGGGGTTTACTCCGCTCTCCAAGGAAAAAGCCTTATGTAGTATAACACGGGCAATAGTCAAAGTAAAGAAACTTTTACCACGCGTCATTTTCCGCAAATTTGCGGATGGTTGCAAGGTCGGAACGGATCTGTTCCTCCAGTGCTTCAAAGGTTTCAAACTTCTGTTCCGGCCGGATGAACCGAAGCAGGCTGACGTCGACGAACTTGCCGTAGAGGTCCCCCTCGTAGTCCAGGATGTTGGTCTCAATGGAGACCGGTTCGCCCTCTTCCACGGTGGGCCGGACGCCGATATTGGTGGCGCCGGTGTAGTTCTTGCCGTCTATGGTGCAGAGGGACTGGTACACGCCGAAGCGCGGCACGACCAGATCCTCCGGATACCGCTGGTTAATGGTGGGAATGCCCCAGGTGCGGCCGCGGTGATCGCCGTCCACGACCTGCTGGCGGAACCGGAACGGGCGTCCGAGCATGCGGGCGGCCAGTTCGGCGTTGCCGTCTTCCAGAGCCTTGCGGATGCGGGTGGAACTGACGGTTTCCCCGTCCAGGAGCGCTGCCTCCGAGTCCGAGAAAATAATGCCGTACTCCCGGCAGAACTGTTCCATGTCCGTGTCCTTCCCGGCGCCCTTCTTTCCAAAGGTATAGTTGAAGCCGCAGCAGACGCCCTTGGCGTTCAGGGTCTTCACGAGGATTTCCTCAAAGAATTCCCGCGGCTCCATGTCCTTAATGGACTTGAAGTCCAGACGGTAGACCTCGACGCCGGTCTCCCGGAACACCTCGTCCCGGACGCTTCCGGTGAAGAGGGCCGGGGGCGCTTTTCCGGTCAGCACTTTCATCGGGTGCTCCGAAAACGTGCAGATGACCGGGGTGGCTCCTGTGTGCGCGGCAATATTCCGGGCGGCGTTGATGACCGCCATATGTCCAATGTGCAGGCCATCGAAGCTGCCAAGCGCCACGACTGTTCCTGTTTGCACAAAATCGGAAATCAAAAGCGTTTCACCTTCCTGTAAATATGCGCCGGATCTTCATGACTCCGGCTTCCTCGTCCGGAACACCGAGGCCGAGAAAGGCGCCGTCGGGTCCGTACATGCGAAATAGGGGTTCCCCGTCCGCCGGAGCCGTGTGTTCCGGGAGGCGGAGACGGGACAGAAACAGTTCTCCCCCGTTCTGAAAGCGGGCGGCCTGTTTGTCGGTCACGGCCACTTCCGGGTACTGCTGCAGGAACCGGTCCACGGGAAGAATGCGGGCAGAAAGATTGTATTCCTGAGCGCGATTCAGCTCTTCCCAGGAAACGGCACCCTCTTCCGAAAACGGGCCGACCGCCGTGCGGCGGAGGTCCGTCATGACGGCGCCGCAGCCGAGGGCGGCCCCGAGGTCGTCAATGAGAGTCCGGATATAGGTTCCTCCGGAACAGGTGATGTCGAGGACGTACTCCTGCTCCGCAAGCGGATGGTTCATGGTGTCCGGCGCCCCGTCCAGGAGTTCCAGACGGGAAATGGTCACCGGGCGCGGGTCACGCGGGACCTCCACCCCTTTGCGGGCAAGGTCGTACATGCGCACCCCGTCTTTTTTGACGGCGGAGTACATGGGCGGGACCTGCAGAATGTCTCCGCGGAACGCGTCGAGCGCAGCCAGCACGTCGGCCCGGTCAGCGGACACCGGACGGGTCTCGAGAACGGTCCCGGTCCGGTCCAGCGTGTCGGTGCGGACCCCGAGTTTCAGGACCGCCGTATACCGTTTCGGCGCGGTCGGCAGAAACGGCAGAAACCGCGTGGCGCTGCCGAGAAGCACCGGCAGAACGCCGGTGGCCATGGGGTCCAGCGTTCCGCAGTGACCGGCCTTTGCGGCACCGGTCCGCCGCTTGGCGCGGTCCGCCGCCACAAACGAGGTCAGTCCCTCCGGTTTGTCAAGACAGAGAATACCGGTCATGTTGCTCCTTGTCATTCCACACTGCAGTCCAGTTCCTTTGCAATCTGTGTCAGGAGGATCTGCAGAGATTCTTCTTCGTCGGGGCCGGCGTCACAGCCGGCGGCCCGCATGTGTCCGCCGCCGCCGAGCAGCGCCCCCAGCCTGGAAGCGTCCAGCGGCTCGTGGGTCCGCAGGGAAAACTTGTAGGTGCCATCCTTCTTCTGCCGCATGGTTATGCCGCATTTGACCCCTTCAATCTGGCGGGAAATGGAGGCCAGCGGCTCACACGCGTCGTCGGCGTTGCCGGTCTCGTCCAGCATCTGGCGGGTAATTTTCAGCACGGAGACCTGTCCGCCGCAGAAGAGCCGCATGCTCTCCAGCACGCGGGACAGCAGCTGGAAATACCCCAGGGACTTGGTTTCGAACATCCGCACGTTGATGTCGGCGTTGTCCGCGCCCCGGTCAATGAACTCGGCGCCCATCCGGTAGGCTTCCGCACTCGCATTGGAGTAGCGGAAACAGCCTGTGTCCGTGGAGAGGCCGGTGTAGAGGGCCGTGGCAATAGCCGGCGTAATGTCGACGTTCAGTTCCTGAAGGACCCGGTAAACCGGCATGACCGCTGCGGCGTCGTCATCCTCCAGCAGCAGCGCTTTGGCAAAGTGCTTGTTGGACAGATGGTGGTCAATGCAGAGGTCGATCCGGTCCGCGTACTGTTCTTCCAGCGGGTCGCCGAGCAGTTTGACGTCGGCAACGTCCACGGCCACCACCGCGTCCGGTTCAAAGGATTCGTCCGGAAGGCCCTCAAACAGGTAGTCATATTTCGACGGAATGGGTTCCGCATTGACAATGCGCGCCTGTTTGCCGAGGGACAAAAGCGCACGGCACAGCGCCGCGGCACTGCCCAGCGTATCTCCGTCCGGATTTTTATGTGTCAGAATGAGGACCCGGTCCATCTTCTGGAGGAGCGCGGCGGCTCCCCGGGTGTCGACGTTCATGCGTGTTCTCCTGCTCTATTCGTCACCGGTCAGATCATTCAGTTCACGAATGATCTTCATCCCGTGCTCAATGGAGTCGTCGGCCACGAACTTCAGTTCCGGGGCCTTGCGCAGGTGGAGGTTCTTGCCGATTTCCCGGCGGATGAACCCCTGCGCCCCGTTGAGCGCTTTTGCCGCTGCAGCGGCGCTTTCCATGCCGTCCAGGGCGCTGATGTAGACCTTGGCGTACGAGTTGTCGGACGCCATGGAAATGCGCACGACCGTAATCATTTTACCGGCCACACGCGGGTCTTTCAGGTCTCCCAGAATGGCAATGATTTCCCGGCGGATGTCCTCCGCCGTTCTCTGAGACTGATGTGAAGGCATGGGGACCCCTTCCTTTTAGGTCTCCGGGAGTTTCAGTTCTTCCCGGTACTCTTCGGTCACGAAGGCTTCGAAGATGTCGCCTTCCTTAATGTCGTTGAACTTGGCAAGACCAATGCCGCACTCGTATCCGGTGGCCACTTCGCGGACGTTGTCCTTGAACCGGCGCAGCGAGGCAATTTCGTCCTCGGCCACGACAATGCCGTCCCGGACCACGCGGATCTTCGCGTTGTTGGTGATCTTACCGTTCTGGACATAGGAGCCGGCAATGGTTCCGGCGCTGGAAATCTTGAAGACGTTGCGGACTTCGGCGCGGCCAATGTCCACGTCGCGGAACTTCGGCGCCAGCATGCCCTGGATGGCGTCCTTGACGTCGTTGATGCAGTCGTAGATGACGCGGTAGGTGCGGATTTCGACATGGTCCCGCTCGGCGTTGGTCATGGCCACGGCATCCGGGCGGACGTTGAATCCGACAATAATGGCGTTGGAGGCGTTGGCCAGCATGACGTCGGAGTCGGTAATACCGCCGACGGCGCCGTGGATGACGACCACGCGGACTTCCTCGTTGGTCAGTTTCTCCAGGCTCTGCTTGACGGCTTCCACCGAACCCTGGACGTCGGCCTTAATAATAATGTTAAGGTCTTTGCGCTCGCCCTCCTTGAGGGAGGCGAACAGGTTGTCGAGGGTGACCTTGTGCTGTGCGTTGAACTGCTCTTCCTTAATGGCCTGTTTCCGCTGTTCGACCAGTTCGCGGGCCAGACGCTCATCCGAGACGGCGTCAAAGGCGTCGCCGGCCTGCGGGACTTCGGCCAGTCCGGTAATTTCGACCGGGACCGACGGTCCGGCTTTCTTCTGCTCTTTGCCGTTTTCATTGGTCATGACGCGGACACGGCCGACCGCCGTACCGGCCACGACAATGTCGCCGGCCTTGAGCGTACCGTTCTGGACGAGGAGCGTGGCCACCGGGCCGCGGCCCTTGTCCAGGCTGGCCTCAATGACGACACCCTTGGCCGAACGGTTCGGGTTAGCTTTGAGTTCGAGCATTTCCGAGACCAGGAGCACGGATTCGAGCAGCTGGTCCAGGTTCATGCCGGTCTTGGCCGAAACCGGGACACAGATGGTGTCGCCGCCCCACTGCTCCGGAACAATTTCGTGCTCCGTAAGCTGCTGGAGGATCCGGTCCGGAGAAGCATCCGGCTTATCCATTTTATTAATGGCGACCACCATGGGAATGCCGGCGGCCTTGGCATGGTTAATGGCTTCAATGGTCTGCGGCATAATACCGTCGTCCGCCGCAACGACCAGGATGGCAATGTCGGTGGCCATGGCGCCGCGGGCGCGCATTTCGGTGAATGCAGCATGGCCCGGGGTGTCCAGGAAGGTCAGACGGCGGCCGTCCACGCTGACGCGGTAGGCGCCGATGGCCTGCGTAATGCCGCCGGCCTCGGTGTCGGTGACCGCCGTGTGGCGGATGGCGTCCAGAATGGAGGTCTTACCGTGATCGACGTGACCCATGACGCAGACGACCGGGTCACGCGGTTTGAGGTCTTTCTCCTCGTCTTCCGTGTCATCAATGATCCGGTCCTCAATGGTCACGACCACTTCGCGTTCGGCATGCGCGCCGAGCTCTTCGCAGACAATGGCGGCGGTGTCGAAGTCAATAATGTCGTTGACGGAGGCCATCTGGCCGAGGGCCATCAGCTTTTTGATGACTTCGGCCGCGGTCATACGGAGCTGTTCCGCCAGGGCGCCGACGCTGATCTCGTCGCCGATTTTGACGACAATGTGCTTCTTGGCGCGCTCGGCGGCAATCCGCTTCAGGCGGTCGGCCTCGCTCTCGCGTTTCCGGGAGCGGACGCCGCGCTGACGGCGGTACTGCTGGGACTTCTGTTTGAGCTTCTGCTTGTTGCTGGCCACACGGTCGTTGTTGCGGTTTTCGGGAGCCAGCTGGTCATAGTGCTCGTTGTACTTGTCCAGGTCCACGTTCGAGGTGCGGGTGTCAATGGTCCGCGCCTTGCCCTTGGTCCGGGACTGCTGGGCCGCACCGTCCTTGGCCTTTTCGCGCTTCTGGAACGGGTGCGGGTCCGCATTGACCTTCGGCTTCTGCGGCGCGGCCGGCGCCGCTTTCTCCGCAGCCTTTTCAGCCGGCTTCTTGGCGGCCGGTTTCGCCGCGGCCTTGGCCGGTTCCTTGGCCGGTTCCGCCTTGGCAGCCGGTTTTTCGGCCGGTTTCTCCGCAGCCTTCTCCGCCGCCTTTTTGGCCGGCTTCGGTTCCGGTTTCGGCTCCGGCTTCTCATTGGCCATGGCAAAATACCGGTCAAAGCTCTCGACCTGGTTGTTCTGCGTGTAATATTCAAAAATGACGTTGAGTTCATCGTCGGTCAGGGCCGTCTGCGCCTTTTTCGTCTCTCCGAAATACTTGGCAAGCAGCGAGACAATATCCTTGCTCGGCTGGTCAAAGTCCTTCGCAACCTCATGAACTCTATACTTAATTTCCATCAATAACTGTCCTCCTCGTTCAAAAGCTGGATAAGCCGTTTTGCGAATCCGGGGTCATCCGCCGTGAAGACGGCGAAACCGGATCCGGTGGCCGATGCAATGTCGGCCCGGGTACCGTTCAGTTCATAGAGCGGAACGTTTCGTCCGTTGTAACTGACGGTCCTCTGGAACTCTGCCTTCAGACGCTCCGACGCATCTGCGGTCAGAAAACACGCCGCGGCCTTTCCGTGCTGTATGGCACCGAATGCGGCATCGTGGCCCCCGGAGAGTTTTCCGGCTCTCCGGCAAAGGCCCAACAAATCAAGGAACTTCCGGTTCATACTTTTCCAGTTCCGCCTCCATCCGGTCATATACATCGTCGGAAACCGCACAGGAAAACTCCCGCTCAAACCGTCTGGCTTTCCGGGCCTTCCGGAGGCACTCCGGGTCCCGGCACACATAGGCGCCTCGTCCGGGGGCCTTTCCGGCAAGGTCGAGGGATACGTCCCCCTCTTTGCTCCGGACCACGCGGATGAGGTCTGCTTTCGGCTTCATTTCCATGCAGCCGCAGCACCGCCGCATCGGTTTCTTTTTGGGCACTGTTTTCCACCGGCTTTCCAAAACGTTTTCGTTCGTGCGTTTTACTGCTTCAGACAGTTTATTCTTCTGCGGGTTCTTCGGGTGCGACGGCGTCCGTCTCCGGAACGCCGTCGGTTTCCGGAGCCTCTTCCGTCTCCGGGAATCCGCTTTCGGGGTTAATGTCAATTTTCCATCCGGTCAGCTTGGCCGCCAGGCGGGCGTTCTGGCCCTTGTTGCCGATGGCAAGAGACAGCTGGTTGTCCGGGACCACGACCTTGCAGGACTTTTCCTCTTCGCTGAGGATGTCCACGTGCAGGACGTCGGCCGGGGCAAGGGCCGAGGCAATGAACTCGGCCGGGTCCGGGCTGAACGGCACAATGTCAATCTTCTCGCCGCCGAGCTGGTCGACGACTTCGCCGACGCGCTGGCCGTGCGGGCCGATGCAGGCGCCGACGGCGTCCACGCTCTCGTTTTCGCTCCAGACTGCAATCTTGGTGCGGGAGCCGGCCTCACGGGAAACCTCTTTGATTTCCACTGTGCCGCTGGCAATTTCCGGCACTTCCGTTTCAAACAGGCGGCGGACAAAACCGGGGTGCGAACGGGAAATCATAATGCGGGGACCCTTGCCGGAATCCTTCAGGGCAGGGTCCGGTTCGCGGATGTCCACGACGTAGATCTTGATGAGATCGCCTTCGCGCAGGTCCTCGCCCGGAATCTGCTCGTTCTTCGGCAGCGTGGCCTCAGCCTTGGTGCCGACCATTTCCACAATGGCGTTGCCGTTGCGGGTGTCCACATTGAGGACCTTGACCGAAATGTTCTCCTGCTTATGGGCGGAGAAGACGTCCAGCGTCAGGCTGTGCTCGGCGTCCCGGATGCCCTGGCGGATGGAGTGCTTTGCCTTCTGGGCGTCAATCCGTCCGAACTTCTTGGTGTCCAGGGGAATTTCAATAATGTCGCCGGCCTTGGCGTTTGCGTCGTACTGATGCGCGGCGTCCACGAGGATTTCCGTATCCGGGTCCTCCAGTTCTTCCACAACGGTTTTCCGGGCATAGACGCGGAGGGTCTTGGCCTCCGGGTCAATGTCACAGAAGACGACGTCATCCTTGCCGCCGAAGTTGCGCTTCTCCGCAACAATCAGCGCGTTGCGGACCTTCTCGTAGAGCAGGTCCACCGGGATATGCTTTTCGGCTGCCATGAGTTCAATGGCCGCAAAAAATTCCTCGTTCATAGTTAAGGTCTTCCTTTCCGTTCCATCTTTCAGGAATCAAAGTCATCCAGTTTGACATAGGACGCTTCCTTCTTGCCGAAGCTGAACGAACGGCCGTCCTCTGTGGTCACTGTAATCATTCCATTGTCATAGTTGTCCAGCGTTGCTTTGAAGTCCCGCTCCCCGTCCATGGGACGGACCAGCCGGATCTTCACCGGAGCGCCAAGGTACCGGAGGAAATGCTCCTCGCGGGACAGGGTCCGCTCCAGACCCGGTGACGAGACTTCCAGCGTGTAGCTGACCGGGATAGGGTCGGCACGGTCCAGCGGCGCATCAATGGCGTGGGTCAGGTTAACACAGTCGTCAATGGACACGCCTTCCGGGCGGTCAATAAAAATACGCAGATAGTGCTCCGCGCCCTCCTTGACAAAGCGGACGTCCCAGAGTTCGAGCCCCAGTTCCTTTGCGTAGGGTTCCACCAGGTCCCGGACGGTTCCGGTCACGTTTCCGCCTTTGGATTGTTTCGACACCGGCAGTGCCTCCTTTTCCGGATTTTTAAAGAAGTGCATAAACAATGAAGAGCGGCGCGGGCCACTCTTCATCTAACGTTTCTATCACTTACGTGCAGTATAGTAACACTTCACTTTTCAAAAAGCAAGTATTAGTTTAATAGGAATTCTTTAATTAATAGGCTTTGCCCCAGAGGACCATGGTGCGGGCGGGTTTGCCGCAGCAGACGCAGGTCCCGGCAATTTCCTTCTGGTCAAACGGGATGCAGCGGGAACCGACACCCGTCTCTTCCTTGACCTTTTCCTCGCATTCGGGGCTCTCACACCACATGGCCTCGACGAAGCCGTCGCCTTTCTGTTCGAGCGCTTCGCGGATTTCGTCCAGGCTGGTGCAGGCATATGTCCTGGCCGCCCGGTTCTCCAGCGCCTTCTGATACATGACGTCGTGGACTTCCTGCATCTTTTTGGCAACTTCCTCTTCCAGGCCGTCCAGGCTGACAATGGTCTTCTCCCGGTTGGGACGGCTGACCAGAACGCACTGTCCGGCCTCTATGTCCCGCGGGCCGATTTCCAGACGGACCGGAACGCCCTTCATCTCGTATTCGGAGAACTTCCAGCCGGGGCTGTTGTCCGAGTCGTCCAGTTTGACACGAACGCCGGCGGCCTTGAGGCGGCTGCAGAGCTCTTCGGCTTTTTCCAGAACGCCCGGCTTGTGCATGGCAACCGGCACAATGACGACCTGATACGGCGCCACGGCGGGCGGAAGGACCAGGCCGTTGTCGTCGCCGTGCGTCATGATGATGGCGCCGATCATCCGGGTGGTCATGCCCCAGGACGTTTCAAACGGGGCCTGCAGCTGGTTTTCCTTGTTCTGGAACTGAATGTCAAAGGCCTTGGCGAACCCGTCTCCGAAGTAGTGGGAGGTACCGGCCTGCAGGGCCTTGCCGTCGTGCATCATGGCTTCAATGGCATAGGTGGCCTCGGCGCCGGCGAATTTGTCGCTCTCGGTCTTGCGGCCGCGGATGACTGGAATGGCCAGGTCTTTTTCGCAGAAATCCGCATAGATGTTGAGCATCTGTTCGGTCTCCGCAATGGCCTCCTCTGCCGTGGCATGAAGGGTGTGGCCCTCCTGCCAGAGGAATTCGCGGGAGCGCAGGAACGGACGGGTGGTCTTTTCCCAGCGCACGACGCTGACCCACTGGTTGTACAGCATGGGCAGGTCCCGGTACGAGTGGACAACGTTGGCCCAGTGCTCGCAGAACAGGGTCTCCGACGTCGGGCGGACGCAGAGGCGCTCTTCCAGTTTTTCACTGCCGCCGTAGGTGACCCAGGCCACCTCGGGTGCAAAGCCTTCCACGTGGTCCTTCTCCTTGTTGAGCAGGCTCTCCGGAATGAACAGGGGCATGTTGACATTGACGTGGCCGGTCGCCTTAAAGTAACCGTCCAGGATGCTCTGGATATTCTCCCAGATGGCATATCCGTACGGACGGATGACCATGCAGCCTTTCACGCTCGTGTAGCCGACAAGTTCCGCCTTTTTGACAATGTCCGTATACCATTTGGCGAAGTCCTCCTCCATTGAGGTAATATCCTCCACCATTTTCTTCTGATCCGCCATGTGTTTGTGCTCCTTATTGTAGTAAAGAAATAAATTACCGCAACAGTATAACCCTCAAAAAAGCCCGCGTCAAACACGCGGGCTTGCAAGTGTCTCTGAACCGGACCGGACCTCAGCCGATTTTGGCCTCAATGTAACGGACAGCGTCTCCAATGGTCTTGACTTTTTCCACGTCTTCATCGGGGACTTCCACGCCAAATTCGTCTTCAATGGACATAATAAGATCCACGACGGCCATACTGTCGGCGCCCAGATCCTCGACGAGGTCGGACTCCATAGTAATTTCGTCTTCCGACAGCTCGAGTTCGTCTGCCAGAATTTCTCTCAGTTTTTCAAATACCATAACTGATATCCTCCGTTTAGAAATCTCATGGTCCGGAGCGGCTGCGCCGGCCTAATCCTATGTTATATAGTCTTTTTCCCATTTGTCAAGAACTCTGGCGGGGTCAAACGCAAAAATCGCCATTGGCGCAAATGAACAAACGCGCCCGGAACAGCGGAACACTGCTCCGGGCAGGGTTTTTCAACCCTTTTTCGGCAAGTGTCCCGCAATTTGGGAGGTTTTTCCCTGTAAAGGTTAAAGCCTTGTCATGTAAGGGATTGACCTTTACGATTGTGGAAAACCGCGTCGAAAACGTCAAAAGATTTTTGTATTTTCTGTTTTGGACTTAAAAAAGTAAAGGTTTTCCCTTGCTTTCCGCAAATTTCTCCACAATTATTCTGATTTAGAAATTAGAATATGAACAAAAAATGACCCCGTTTTTTGTGGAACAGCC
>ONLO01000015.1 GCA_900318715.1 uncultured Eubacteriales bacterium
ATGAGGTCAATGGCGTCCGGCGCCGACGTGACGCGGTCGGATTCCCGCGGCCAGACTTTGCCGGCAACGTCCAGGGAACGGTCCTCGGAGAGGTCCATGCGTTCTTTATTTAAAGCCATGAATGGCACCGCCTTTCGTTTTGATTGTTTCATTATACCGCAAACTGCGGAAAACCCCAAGAGAAAAGACCCGTCCCATAGGAGACGGGTCTTCTCTTCCTTGTAACTGTATGAACTGTTATTGGACCGCCCGGATGAGCGTGACCATTTCGTCATAAGAAACCGGGGTCTCCAGCTGGATGGAGTAGTAATAGTCTCCGTCCGTCCAGACCGCCGTGTCATAGGCGCCGTTCTCTCCGTACAGGGTGACCGACCGGCCGTTGACCGATGCCACACGGGAGGTGCGGCCGCCCTCGGGCTCCGCCGCCTTGGTCGTCGTGGTTGTGGTCGGCTGTGTGGTGGGCTCCGTCGTCGGTTCCGCCGTCGTGCTCTCCGTCGGCTTGTTGTCCGCGGCGCCCTCCTCTTCGGAGCCGCCTGCGGTGGGCTCTTCCGCCTTGGTGGACTTGACCGTTGTGGTTTCCGCCTTCGTGGTCTTCGTCGTCTTCTCCGCGGTTACGGATGTGTTGGCGCCGGCCAGAACGCGGGACTTGGCGCTTGCCGGGTCGTTGTCCGTCGGGGTAGAACGGAGCTGAACGGAGTTGTTCTTGCCGTTGTACTGGATTTCGGCCACCTTGTTGCCGGTGGACTTGTAACTGGTGGAGGAGACGCTGAACGGAATGGCGTTGGTCTTGACCTCAGCCACTTCAAATCCGAGTTCCTGCTCCAGCTGCTTCTTGCTGGCAACCGTCCGGGACCCCGTGACCACGTCGTCGGCTTTCGTCGACTTCTTGGTCTTGTCCTCGTCCTTTTTGGTGGTCTTGCCGGTCGGCGAGTCCTCGGTCATGTTGGCACTGCCGACGACCTGCATGTCACCCGAATCCGGGTTCTGGAAATTGGCGAAGGCAAAGGCGCCGGTAAACACGAACACCAGTGCTGCCACAATGGGAAGGATCCGCTGCAGGACCGGGCGGCTCGGGAGCCGGACGACCTTGCGGTTCGTCTCTTCCGCAGGGGCTGGTTCCGGAGTGAGATCAGCCTGTGCAATGTTGTCCAGAATGCGTGCGCGCATGTCCGGCGTAACGTGGATTTCGTCCATCAGTTCCCGGTAGAGTTCCTGGTCTTTCTTCACAGCTGATTACCTCCTTCTTCCAGTATTTGCCGCAGCCGTTCCCGTCCGCGCTTTAAGTCGGAACGGACGGTGGATTCATTTCGTCCGAGGATGTCTGCAATTTCTTTGGTTGCATATCCTTCATAGTAAAACAAGTGGACAACTTCCCGGTACTTGTCCGGGAGCTGTTTCACCGCCTCCCAGACATAGGACAGGTCGTCCCTCTGGTCGGATGCCAAAGACTCCTGCAGTTCGTCGGTCAGGCGGAGTTTATTATATTTTATTCTGTTCTTGCTCAGATTCCCGGCCACACGGAGCATCCAGGCCTTCTCCTTGACAGGGTCGGTCAGCTCCGGCTGGGTCTTCAGAAACTGAATGAGCGACTCCTGAAGGATGTCTTCCGCGTCACTCATGTTGTGAAGGTAGGAATAAGCAAGACGCAGGATACTGTCTCCGTAGTCGGTCATCAGCCGCGCAGCCTGCGCATTGATGTCCTCTCGGGAGACCGGATATCCGCTGTCCCGGTCCATAAACGACTCTCCTCGTTCTATATTTACAACAGTTAAGAGTGTTGAAATGTTGCACACAACTTAATTTATTTTTTATTTTTTATTTTTTTGACGAATTCGTCAGTGACCTGAGCTCCTTTATCCGAAAGCCCTGGCTCCTTACCCCAAAAACGCCAGTAATTCCGGCATTCTGGCCTCGGCAATCCGCCGGCCGGTCTCGTAGGTCTTCTTCATTTTGTTCGGGTCGTGCTCAATCTTGCCGACCTCCAGTGCCTCGTCCGGGCGGAACACAAAGGCGTTTCCGGCGGCCTCCTGCTCCGCAATATGACGGAGGCATTCATTATAGGCAATGTGAAGATTGTTCAGGGAATCCGAAAGGTTCGGGTAGTCGTGCAGCAGGACTTCCAGAATGGAACTTCCGCGCATGGGGTTCTTCACGTACTCCTCCGGCTGGGTCAGGATGATGATGTTCTTCCGGTACCCGGCCTCCTCTTCCCACCAGTGAATGGGAATGGCGTCCGAACAGCCGCCGTCCAGATACTTGTGCCCGCCGATTTCCACCGGGCGGGACGCCACCGGCATGGAGGCCGAGGCGCGGATCCACTCCATGCCCTCGCCGTGCAGGTCGGTCAGCCGGTGATAGACCGGTTTGCCGGTGTCCACGTCGGTGACCACGGCGTAAAACTCCGTCGGGTCGGCGGAGAAGCGCTCAAACGCAAACGGGTCCAGTTCCTCCGGCAGCCGATAGTAGTCGAACTCGGCACCATACAGGTCGCCGGTCGTCAGGAGGGACCAGAGGCTGCAGTAGCGCGGGTCCCGGGCAAACCGGGTGTTGTACCGGATGGTCCTGCCTATTTGGCGGGACTTGAAGTTGACACCGAACGTGGCGCCGGCCGAGACGGCAATCATGCCGTCCACACGGATGTCGTGTTCCATCATGACATCCAGTATGCCGGCCGTGTACAGGCCGCGCATGGAACCGCCCTCGAGCAGCAGTCCGGTTTTGGGGTTCTGATTCATAAGGTATTGCCTCCTGGCAGGGTGCTTTGTTCAAAGGGAGAACAGTCTGCAGCCGTTCTCCGCGGTCCTGTCGACCAGTTCCTGCGGATCCATACCGCGGATTTCCGCAATGCGCTCTGCCACATATGAAATATACCGGGAGTCGTTGCGCTTGCCGCGGAACGGCACCGGCGCCATGTAGGGCGCATCCGTCTCCAGCAGCAGGCGGTCCGGCGGCACCTCCGCCGCCACTTCCACCGCTTTGCGGGCGTTTTTGAAGGTGACGACGCCGCCGAGGCCAATGTACAGGCCGAGCTGTACCGCTTCTTTCATCATCTCCACGCTTCCCGAGAAACAGTGGAGCACGCCCTGCGGGCGGTACTTCCGCAGAAGGTCCATGGTATCTCCGTGGGCCTCCCGGTCGTGGATGATGACCGGCAAACCCAGGTCGTTTGCCAGCGCCAGCTGGCGGGCAAACAGGTCCATCTGGGTTTCCCGTGGGGCATTCTCCTCCCAGTAGTAGTCGAGTCCAATTTCCCCGACGGCTACTGCCTTGTCCTCCGACTGCAGGAATCCGGCAATGACGTCGAGGTCCCCTTTCCGCTCGTCGGCCGCCTGCTCCGGGTGGTACCCGAGCGCACAGTACAGTATGTCATACTGATGCGCCAGTTCCAGGTTCCGGGCCGACGACACGAGGTCCACCGCACAGTTCACAACGCGGGTCACACCGCCCTGCGGCAACTGTTCCGAAAGCAAGACGTCCCGGTCTTCGTCGAAGGCCGGGTCGTCGTAGTGTGCATGGGTGTCAAAAATTCTTTGAAGTTCCATTATCTGAGTTTAGCACCTGTCTCCATGCTGTCCACAAAGAGGACCTGTACGTTTCCGTCCGAGGTGTCGGCGGCCAGGATCATGCCCTGGCTCTCTACGCCGCAGAGCGTGGCAGGCTTGAGGTTGGCCACAATGACCACCTTGTGCCCGACAAGGTCGTCCGGCTGGTACCACGGAGCAATGCCCGAGGCCACGGTCCGTTCGCCCTCGCCGTCGTCCAGCGTCAGCTTGAGCAGCTTTTTGGCGCGTTTGATGGGCTCACAGGCCTTGATTTCGGCCACGCGGAGTTCCACTTTGCCGAAGTCCTCAATGCCGATCTGCGCCACGCCGGCAAGCTCTTCCTTCACTTTGGCGTTGTTGGCCGTCTCGGCCGCCGCATTGGCTTCCTGACGGGCCTTGATCTTTTCGAACATTTCGTCCTTGTCAATGCGGGCGAACAGCGGTTTGGCCTCGCCGACTTTGATGCCGGCGGACAGGGCGCCGAACTGTGCCAGCGAGTCGTAGTCGTTCGCATTCATATTGGTCTGCGCAAAGATGGCTTCCGACGTGTCCGGCATGAAGGGTCTCAGCATGACCGCCAGATACCGGATGGCCTCCAGCAGGTTGTAGAGCACGGTGCCAAGGCGAGCCTTCTGCGCTTCGTCTTTGGCCAGGGCCCACGGCATGGTCTCGTCAATGTACTTGTTGGCGCGTTTGGCAATGCCAAGGACCGCCTCCACGGCGTCGGCCATGTGGTAGGTGGAAATGCAGCTCTCGGCTTTGGCCACCGCGGCAAGGCAGGTCTGCGCCAGGTCGTCGTCCACGGGCTCGTGAACCGACGGTTCCTGGATGACGCCGTCGAAGTATTTGTTCGTCATGGCAATGGTCCGGTTGACCAGATTGCCGATGGTGTTGGCCAGGTCCGAGTTGTACCGCTCAATCATGGTCTCATAGGTAATGGAACCGTCCGCCGCATGCGGCATTTCGGAGAGCAGGTAGTACCGGGTGGCGTCCACGCCGAAGAGCGTGGTCAGGTCGTCGGCGTAGATGACGTTGCCGCGGGACTTGGACATCTTGTCCTCTCCGAAGAGCAGCCACGGATGGCCGTAGACCTGCTTCGGCAGCGGCTCGCCGAGCGCCATCAGCATGATGGGCCAGTAGATGGTGTGGAACCGGACAATGTCTTTGCCAATAATGTGGACGTCCGCCGGCCAGTACTTCTTGTACTGGTCCGAGGAGCCGTCGGGGTCGTAGCCGATGCCGGTAATATAGTTCGACAGGGCGTCAATCCAGACGTAGATGACATGGCGGTCGTCAAACGTGACCGGAATGCCCCACTTGAACGAGGTCCGGGACACACAGAGGTCCCGCAGACCGGGTTTAATGAAGTTGTTGAGCATTTCCTTTTTGCGGGCTTCCGGATAAATGAAGTCCGGGTTCTGCTCAATGTAGTCCTCCAGCTGCTTCTGGTACTTGGACAGCTTCAGAAAATAGGCCTCTTCCTTGGCCGGCTGGACCTCACGGCCGCAGTCCGGGCACTTGCCGTCCACCAGTTCGGATTCGGTCCAGAAGGACTCACACGGGGTGCAGTACAGGCCCTCGTATTCGCCTTTGTAAATGTCACCCTGGTCGTAGAGTTTCTTGAAGATCTTCTGGACGGTCTTCTCGTGGTAGTCGTCCGTGGTACGGATAAAGTGGTCGTAGGTCGTGTTGAGGAGGTTGCAGATGTCCCGGATTTCCCCGGCAACCTTGTCCACATACTGCTTCGGCGTAACGCCGGCGGCCGCTGCATACCCTTCAATCTTCTGGCCGTGCTCGTCGGTGCCGGTCAGGAAGAAGACGTCGTACCCCTGCATTCGTTTGTAACGGGCAATGGCGTCCGTCAGAACAATTTCATAGGAGTTTCCAATGTGGGGCTTGCGCGAGGTGTAGGCAATGGCTGTGGTAATGTAGAACTTTCCCTTATCCAAAGCAGTTTCCTCCCTTTCTTTGTTGGCGATATAGTTACTGACAGACCCGGAAGGCCGTCAGAGTTTCGTAGGCGTTGGAATAGAGGCCGGCGTTGTTGATGTTGACCCCGTTATACAGAACGCCGCTGTTGTTGACGGTGGCCTCCATTTTCCAGTCCGTCCCGCTGCCGGCCTGCTTGACATACGGCTCGACGGCGCTGCGGGCGTACCCGAGGCGGATGAGGTACTGGATGACGTCCTCTTTGGTGCTGAACTGCCCGAGGTAGAACCAGATGTGGCTGGATTTTCCCGTGTTGTTGCCGACAATAATGGTGCCGGCGGGAATCCGTTTGGTGCCGGTGGCGTCCGTGTAGTAGTACGCCGCCGTGCTCAGCGGACGCGCCTGATACAGAACCTGGATGGCGGTGGACTGGCCGTTGTAGGACATGCTGAGCGGCGAACCGGTCGGTGCCCCGGTGGCCGGGTTGCACCACTGTGACGTGCCGGCCGGCACGTAGTAGTTGCTGCTGAAGCCGGCCGTGCGGACGCCGAGGTCCATCAGCACGGA
>ONLO01000029.1 GCA_900318715.1 uncultured Eubacteriales bacterium
ACGGCTTCGTTGGCCGCCAGGATCCGGGGACCAATCTTTTTGCCGCTGGCAATCCAGTCCCGGACCGCTGTGTCGGCATTGACTAACCCGCCGACGGCACGGACGGTCGTCACGCCGCCGTAGAATTCTTCTTTGGCGTTTTTGTAGGTCAGCTGCCGCATGACGAAGCGGCCAATGGCCAGTTTTTTCAGGAACGTAATGGCGCCGGCCGTGCTGCTGCCGAAGTTCATCGGCTTGCCGCTGCCGGGCAGGTGCGCATGCAGGTTGATGAGGCCCGGCAGGACGTAGGCGCCCTTCAGGTCTTCCGTTGCTGCGTGCTTCGGCGCATCCTTGGCGTCCACAATGGCGGCAATTCTGCCGTCCTGCACCACAATGGCCTTGTTCTCCTGCAGAACCATGTCCCGGGTTCCGTCGAGGATCTTACAGTTGGTGTAAACCGCTGGTTTGCTCATTTTTTAAGCTCCCCTTTTAAGGCCGCATCCAGCTCGGCGGCGTCGAATTCCGCCTGATTGGCCGGATGCTGGTTGAATTCCTGGGCTTCCGCAATGCGGGCCAGTTCGGCGGGGTCGTCCGTGCGGTCCAGATCCGACAGGTCCAGCTTCGGGACGCCGGCCGGCTTGGCAATGCCGTCTTCCTTCGCCTTTTTGATGAGGCCCTTTTCAACGCGGACCTTGTTCTGCATTTTATCCATTTTGTGTTTGCGGATAAGCATGTCTGAGACGCCGTACAGGGCGGCCAGTCCGCCGATGACAGCGGCCACAATGACCAGTTTCCAGAGGTTCCCAGGGTTGGTCTTCTCCCGGCCGGGACGTGCCGTGGTGGTCTCAATGACGACCTCCGCCGCCACTTTGGTCTGCGGGACATACACCGGCTCCGCCGCCGCAGTCAGATGGACCGAAAGCAGCAGAAGAACCAGGATGGAGAGAATCAAAAGGGTTTTGCGGATGGGTTTCATGCGGATTCCTCCTGTCGTTTCAGAATACTGCGCGCCACCGAGATACCGTTGGCGGATGCCTGCTGCAGGCCGCGCGTTATGGCGGCGCCGTCCCCCATGGCCCGGAGGCCATGGACGTTGGTTTCAAAGCTCTTGTCCACCTTGACTTTGTTGGAATAAAATTTGACTTCCACACCGTACATGAGGGTCTCGTCGGAGGCAATGCCCGGCGTGACCTGGTCAAGGGCAAACAGCATTTCCTTAATGTCCATCATAATGCGGTACGGCAGGACCAGGGAGAGGTCTCCCGGCACCGCGTCCTTCAGCGTCGGCTGTAAGTTGCTGCGCATGAGCCGCTCATCGGTGGTGCGCCGGCCGCGCAGGAAGTCGCCGAAGGTCTGGACCATGATCTGTCCGCCGCAGAGCATGTTGCTGAGGCGGGCAATGTGTTTGCCGTATTCAATGGGCTCGTTGAACGGCCGCGTGAAGTTCTTGGAGACGAGAAGCGCAAAGTTCGTGTTGTGGGTCTTGTGCTCCCCGGACTTGTAGGCGTGTCCGTTGACGACCGCCAGGCCGTCGTCGTAGAGTTCGGTAGCCACTTCCCCGGATGGGTTGGTGCAGAACGTCCGCACCTTGTCGTCGAAGGTCGGGGTGTGGTAGATCATCTTGGCCTCGTAGAGGTTCTTGTTGAGAAACTCCATGACCTCGTCCCGCACTTCAACGCGGACACCGATGTCAACGGTGCCCACTTGGGTTTCAATGCCGTGTTCCCGGCAGATGTGCTCAAACCAGTCGGCGCCTTCGCGGCCAATGCCGGCGACGACTTCGGGTGCGTAGTAACACGCGCCGGCGTCGGTCTCCACGCCCTTGACCACATTGTCCTCAATGAGGATGTCCGTCACTTTGGTGTTGAACAGCATGTCCACGCCGATGGACTGGAGGTGCTCCTGCAGCCGGGCGTAGATTTTGTAGCCCTCCTCCGTGCCGAGATGGCGGATGGGGCACTCCACGAGTTTAATGCCGGCTTTAATGCTCTTGCGCCGGATTTCCTCAATTTCCTTTTCCTTGTTCAGACCGTAGACGTTGCTGTCGGCACCGAACTTCAGGTAGATACCGTCGGACTCCGCAATGAGCTTTTCCGTCTCCTCGTAGCCGAGGATTTCCGGAAGGTTGCCGCCGACGTCCGGCGACAGGGACAGCTTGCCGTCCGAGAAGGCGCCCGCGCCGGCGAACCCGGTGGTAATGTTACAGGGCTGGCAGTGGACGCAGACGTTGGTCTGGCGCTTCGGGCAGACCCGTTTTTCAATGGGACGGCCCTTCTCCACAATGAGGACGCTCAGGTCCGGGCACTCGGTCTTCAGGGTATAGGCGCAGAAGGCGCCGGACGGGCCGGCACCAATGATGATGACATCATAGTTCTGCTGAAAGGCAGCTTCTGCCATATTGGTTCACCTGCTTATTCGTAGTCTTCGTCGTCCGACCAGTCAACGAACTGGGTACCGCGCCACCCGAACATGTCGTGGTTGCCGCTGAACAGCTCGTCCTGGTAGTGGACTTCCTCTTCGCGGAATTCTTCTTCGGTATCGGCGTCGTAATACTTGTCGCCGGCGCGGAGAATGGACTCCAGTCCGGTGAACGTGCTGGCTTCCACCGGGTTGCCGTAGCGCCGCAGCGCCGCTTCGCTGCGGGCCTGGCGTTCTTTGGCGGCTTTCAGTTCCGCCGCGGCCTTTTCCGCCTTGGCGCGGGCCTTGGCCGCCTTCTTTTCCTGACGCGTCATTTTCCGGGCCGGGACTTCGTCCGCCGGAACGTCCAAGGACGCCGGTTTGGCAAAGGTCATTTTAGATGGGCCGGCCGCATACGTTTCGGTCACTTCGGGCTGCGGCGCTGGCTTCGGTGCTGCAGCTTCCGGAGCTGCGGGCTTGGAATCTTCGATCTTCGATGCCACTGGTTTTGGGGTCTCCGTGTTCAGGGCAGCGCCAAACCCGGCCATAGCGGCCATGGCGTCACTGGCGGAGATTTCACCGGTTCGGGCCGCTCTTCGTGCAAGGGCCGCGTCTCCCGCGGTACGCCGATCCGCCGCGCGGGCGGACCACTCTTCATCCACTTCCGGATCCGAGGACCGCAGGACAATGGGTTTCCGTCTGCGGCGTCCGGACGGCAGTTCCTCCGCCGGAGTCTCCCGCAGAGCATTCCGCTCCCGTTCGGCCTCTTCCCGGGCCGCTTTCACCGAAGCGTCCGTGTTGAGGATGTCTTCGTCGTTTTCATCAAACGCGGAATTGGCATAGTCATAGTCATACGCCGTCTCCGCACCCAGTCTCCGGAGGACCACCAGGTCGTTGACGGAGAACAGAAGGGTTACCGCCGCAATGAGAACGGCCGCAAGGACCCGGTTGTGCGGGAACAGGAGGAGCACAAAGCTCAGAAGCCCCAGAACAATGTTGAGGATGTGGACGACCCGGACTTTCCGGGAATCCGCCGCATCTTCGTCCGACAGAGACGTGTCCATAATGAGGCGCACACCGCAGTGGTACACACAGACCAGGAACAGGACGAACAGCGGTTCAAAAACCCCCGTCATGGTTTCCCGCACAATGGTCAGGATGAAAAACAAAACCGCAAGGACCCCGGCCACCACGGCCAGGATTCTGAGGACTTTGAATGGCTTCTTTTGCATCATAAGAGTGACCCCCTTTAACCGTCTAATTTTACCGCGTTTCCCTATATATTGCAAATTATGGTACAATAGACCACAAGACTGAGGGAAAGGCGTGAAAACCGTATGAAACGAACCCTTGCTGCCCTGCTGGCTCTGCTGCTCCTGCTGCTCATGTCCGGCTGTTCGGAGCTCTCCGGACTCATACCGTCCGGCACCGCCGAGACGGACGAAGACGGAAAGCCGCTGGCGGCGCACGTGCCGGAGGAATTCGACCCGGCCGCCATACCGGACTGGAACGGGAAGCACTATGTCACCGTCCACAACAATGTCCCCTACTTCACCAAGGCGGAGCTGACCACCGAGAACTACGAGTACTACAGTCCGCTGGACAAGTACGGCCGCTGCGGGGTTGCCGTTGCGTGCCTGGACGAGGCAAACATGCCGACCGGCGAACGGGACCGCATTTCCTCCATCCACCCGTCCGGCTGGCACTACTCCGAATACAACTTTATTGACCAGGGACTCCTGTACAACCGCGCCCACCTCATTGCCTTCAGCCTCTCCGCAGAGGACCTCAACGAGCGGAACCTCATTACCGGAACCCGCTACTTAAACGCCGAAGGTATGCTCCCCTTTGAAGAGAGCACCGTCTACTACATCAAGTCCACCGGCAACCACGTCATGTACCGGGTCACACCCGTGTTCCGCAAGAGCGAACTGGTGGCCCGCGGCGTCCTGATGGAGGCCCAGTCCGTGGAGGACTTCGGCAAAGGCGTGAAGTTCTGCATTTACTGTTACAACGTGCAGCCCGGCGTCGGCATCAACTACCGCACCGGCGACAACTGGCGGGCCAAGGACACCGACATTCTGGAGGAAGACGTAGAGGGCACCTACGTGCTCAACACGAACTCCCGGAAGTTCCACCGGATGACCTGTGACGGCGTCCAGTCCATGAACCCGAAGAACCGCAAAAACTACACCGGCTCCCGGGCCGAACTCATTGAGAAAGGCTACGAGCCCTGCCCCATCTGCCGGCCATAAGGAACCAAAAAAGACCGCTCCGTTCGGAGCGGTCTTTTTGTTTGGAATAACGCTTATTCGCGGGTCGTGTAGGCTCGGTAGGAGTAGGTCTCCTCCTCGTCTACCAGATCATTGGCGTCGGTCGGAGCAAAGCCGTCGTCGTAGTTGGCGTACGGGTTCGTGTTGGCATAGGAAGCCGCCGCGTTCTGTTCCTGGTGGTACTCCTGTCCGTTGACCGCCCGGCGGTACGTGCTGATACCGTTGGTAATGGCAAGGTACATGACCACCACGTAGAGGATGGACATAAGGACCGCAAACCAGTTCTGCCGGTAGAACGGCGTCTGCTTCTCCTTGCCGCAGCCCGGGCAGCGTTCCATGGAGACGTCGTAGATGATGCCGCATTCATGGCACTTGTGCAGTTTGTGGTTTTCACTGCCGGTAATTTCCAGGGCAGCCAGCTGGTTGATCTGTCTCTGCAGGAGCAGGGATGCCAGCGGCGCCATAGCGAGGCCGGCCAAAATTGGGAACAGCATGGGGTTGTCCGGCAGGAGTCCCTCGTCCAGCGCAAGGTGAGAACTCTTGCGCACGTTTTTGTAGAACCAGTAGATGTTGTACACCGGGAAGAGCACGCAGCAGAGCACGGCTTCCCCGGGACGCATGGCGCGTTCGGACAGATCCTGGTTTAAGACCTTGGTCGTCTTGTACACCCAGAAGAAGTAGTAGATGCCAAGTGTAACGAACAGCAGCAGTCCGTGGACCAGCAGGTCCTGATACGCGTTGCGGATGTCTTCCCGTTCCGGGTCCTTGCGGATGCCGCAGTTGACGTTGCCGGTCAGGAGCGCGTTGATCCGGTCCTGCATCATGATGATGGGCAGGAAGAACGGCGACAGGACGGACAGCGCCGCGGTGACGGACGCCTGGTCGGTTTCCAGGCCGATTTCCTCACAGAGGACATCCAGCTTCTGGGAGTAACGGTAGAACCAGAAGACCGAGTAGAACGGAAGGACCATGAACAGGAGCAGCGTGAACCACGGCTGACGCGGCTGTTCAGTGCCGTCCAGTTCGTCCAGGCGGCGCGTGGTCTGGTAGACCCAGACGAGACCGTAAATGCCGAGCGTAATGAACAGCAGGAAGACAAACGCGCCGATGCGGTGGTAGCCGTCCGGACGGGATCCGGTCTCGCCGTCCACCACAGAGACGGTCGGTGTAACGTACGTCTCCTCCGGCGGAACCGGCGCGGCCATAGAGATGGGCGCGGGTTCGGGTTCCGGCTCGGGTTCGGGATCCGGTTCCGGCTCCGGCTCGGGTTCGGGCTCCGGTTCCGGTTCGGGTTCCGGCTCCGGCTCGGGCTCCGGCTCGGGTTCGGGTTCCGGCTCCGGCTC
>ONLO01000115.1 GCA_900318715.1 uncultured Eubacteriales bacterium
ATGCCCTCGTAGTCCGTGTACGCCTGGTAGAGTTCCATCAGGGTGAACTCGGGGTTGTGACGGGTGTCGACGCCTTCGTTGCGGAAGACGCGGCCAATTTCATAGACCCGCTCCAGGCCGCCGATGATGAGCCGCTTTAAGTACAGCTCCAGCGAAATGCGGAGTTTGACGTCCTCGTCGAGGGCGTTGTAGTGGGTCTCAAACGGACGGGCCGCCGCGCCGCCGGCATTGCTGACGAGCATGGGGGTCTCCACTTCCAGGAAGTCCCGCTCCGACAGGAACGTGCGGATTTCCTGAATAATCTTGGAGCGCTTAATGAAGACCTCTTTGGACTCTTCGTTCATGGTGAGGTCCACGTAGCGCTGGCGGTACCGCTGGTCCGTGTCCTGCAGACCGTGGAATTTCTCCGGCAGCGGATAGAGGGACTTGGCCAGGAGCGTGAACTCCTTGGCGTGGACGGAAATTTCGCCGGTCTTGGTCTTGAAGACAAAACCTTTGACGCCGACAATGTCGCCGATATCCATTTTCTTGAAGGCCTTGTAGGCGTCCTCGCCGAGGTCGTCCCGGGCCACGTAGACCTGGATGCGGCCGTCCCGGTCCTGCACGTTGCAGAACGAGGCCTTGCCCATGACGCGCTTAAACATCATGCGGCCGGCAATGGAGACGTCCTTGCCTTCGAGTTCGTCGTAATTCTCTTTGATCTGCGCACTGTGGTGCGTCTGGTCATATTTGACAATCCGGAACGGATCCTGGCCGGCTTCCTGCAGGGCCGTCAGCTTTTCCAGACGGACCTTGCGGAGCTGGTTGGTATCCTGCGGGGCCTGGGCCCCCTGCGGGTTCTTGTTCTCAGCCATGTTCGGTGTATCCCCTAACTTACTTGTTCTTGTAGATCTTGACAATTTTGAATTCAATTTTCCCGGACGGGGCTTCCACTTCAACCGTGTCGCCCTCCTTGTGGCCCATGAGGGCCTTGCCCACCGGCGAGTCGTCGGAGATCATGCCGTTGAGCGGGTCGACGTTGGTGGTGGAGACGAGCTGATAGGTGAATTCCTGTTTCAGACCGAGGTCCTTGACCTTGACTTTGGAGTTCGGGTTGACCGTGTCCTTGGCGAACGTGGATTCGTCAATGATAACGGCGCGCTGGATCATGGATTCCAGCTCGTTAATGCGGGACTCCATTTTGCCCTGTTCCGACTTTGCTTCGTCGTACTCGGCGTTCTCGGAGAGGTCGCCGAAGGAGAGGGCCGTCTTAATCTTTTCGGACATTTCTTTCCGGCCGACCGTTTTGAGATGGTCCAGTTCTTCTTTCAGAGCCTCAAGGTCGGCTGCGGTCAGTCTGAGTTCTTCTGCCATGAATTTCATCCTTCCATGTGCCGTCCGGCACAGCTTTATTTAGTGGTGCGGATTGCTCCGCGGATTGACATTATTCCTGCTCCTTGCGGTCGGTTTTTTCCCGGCGGCCGCGTCCGCGGCGGTTCCCGCGGCCGGAGCGCTCCCCGGCTTCCCGGTCATCCGTCTGCAGGTCCCTGCGGTTGACGGAGATGGGAATGGACTCGGGGTTTTCCTCGAGCTGGACCCGGAGGTTGCCGGAAATGAGGTTGGCCTCGACGACTTTGCCGCGGCCCTCTTTGGTATCTATGAACGACCCGACCTTCGGGGTAATCCGAAGGAGTTCGTCATAGGCGGGCTGTTCGTATTTGAGGCAGCACATGAGCCGTCCGCAGGCACCCGAAATTTTGGTCGGGTTCAGGGACAGGCCCTGCTCCTTGGCCATTTTGATGGAGACCGGCTGGAATTCGCAGAGGTGCTGTGCGCAGCACAGCGGCCGTCCGCAGATGCCGAGTCCGCCGACTTTCTTGGCCTCGTCCCGGACGCCGATCTGCCGCAGCTCAATGCGCGTGCGGAAGATGCCGGCCAGGTCCTTGACGAGTTCCCGGAAGTCCACGCGGCCGTCGGACGTAAAGTAGAAGAGGATTTTCTTTCCGTCAAACGTGTACTCCACGTCGACCAGTTTCATGTCCAGTCCGTGCCGGACAATTTTTTCTTTGCAGACCTGAAAAGCCCTGGCCTCTTTCTCCCGGTTGTTGGCAAGGATCCGGAGGTCAGCCTCGTTGGCTTCGCGCAGGATGGGTTTGAGCGGATTGACAATGAGTTCGTCCTCCACCTCATAGTTGCCGCGGGCCACGGTGCCGGTTTCCACACCGTGCGCGGTCTCCACCACAACGGTGGTGCCTTTGGCAAGCTGGTTCCCGGCCGGGTCGAAGGTATAGACCTTGCCGGCGTCCCGGAACCGTACGCCGATTACTTCTGTCATAGTGTCCTCCCTTTGAAGGGTGTCAGCGCAGTGCAGCGGAAATCCGGCTGCAGAGGCGGGTCAGTGTCAGGTTTTTGTTGGCGTGCAGACTGACGGCTGCGGAAATGTCCTCGGCCGCGCGGGTGGCCGCAAGGAGCTGCTCCGTACGGTACCGGCCGCTGAGGGCCCGGGCTTCGTCCTGGGCTTCGGAGACCGTGCCGGCGGCACCGGCTCTCCGGACCATGGCGTCCCGAAGGATCTGTTCGAATGCTTCCATGACCTGCGGCAGCAGGTCATAGTCTTTTTCCAGTTTGGCGGCGGCGGACAGAAGGGCAAATTCATTTCCGTCCGCGGCGGCGGATGCCAGTTCCCTGGCATGTTCCAGAACGGCGCTGCGGGTCTCGTCGTCCCCGTCGGTTTCCCGGGAGGCGCTGAGGCTGAAGTTTGCCGTACGGGAAAGGACCGTCGGCAGGAGCGTGGAACGGGAACCGCAGCACAGAATGAACGTGCAGTAACGCGGCGGCTCCTCCAGAATTTTCAACAGGGCGTTCTGGGCATAGTCCTGCATGGTGTCGGCCTGCGGAAGAATGTAGACCTTGCGGTCGCTCTCATTCGGCAGGATAAAGGCGTCTTCCCGCATGCGGCGGATGACGTCCACCGTCAGCGTTTTCCGCCCGGCGTCCGGCTCCACGGTCTGAATGTCCGGGTGGACGTCCTCGGCGGCTTTCCGGCAGGCCGGGCAGGCGCCGCAGGGTTTCTCCCCGGTGCCGGTGCAGAGGACCGCTTTTGCCAGTTCCCGGGCAAGGGCCCGGCGCCCGGCGTCCGTGCCGCCGTCCAGCACCATGGCGTGCGGAATCCGGCCGCTTTCCACCAGGGCAGTCAGCTGCTCCTGCAGGGCCGGGCTGCAACCGTTCACCTTCATGGCTGTTTACTCCGCCGGCAGGACCGGTTTGGCCGAAAACTCGTCCGCCAGTTCCATTTTCTCCGGCATGCCGTCCGTCGTCTTGCCGGCCACGTCTTCCGCTGCGGCTTCGGCGGCGTCCGCGGAGACAACCGGATCTTCCTCATTGCCGTCCGCCGGCATGGTCACCGGCATGTTGAACATGAGGACGCCGGTGGCGAAGAGCGAGTAGGCCAGAATGGCAAAGCTCATGGGGTAAGACGGGCAGATATAGGCGGATTTGCCGGTGACAAGCAGCGCAAGCGGAGCCAGCGCCACAATGAATCCGGTGAAGGCGCTGGCAATTCCGGAGAAGTAGAGGACCCACATGCTGGAGTTCTCATTGACGCCGGAGGCCAGACGCGCAAAGGACAGGAAGAAGATCATGGCAAAGCAAAGGAAGATGATTTCGAAGAGCAGCTGGGACACGTTCTGGTAACGGATGGGGTTCACGAACTGGACCATGAGCCGGAAGATGGCCCAGAGGACCGGGCTCAGCGCCAGGATGCGGCTCTTCTTGTAAGCGCCGTTGCCCTGGAACATGCAGATGGCCACAATCATGAAATACAGCGCCGCAAGAAGGCCGAACACCGCCTGCAGCAGCGACGGGCCGATGCCGGAGCTCATGAGGTACGAGGCCGACAGGGCGAAGCCGCCGGCGCGGTAGTTCTGGATGCTGCGAATGCTTCCCATGAGCAGGGTGACATTTTCATACGCAAAGGCCACCGCCGTCAGAAGCGACACGACGCCCATGGGGACGCTGCGCTTTTCCGGGAACGTCGGCCGGGACAGCGTGCCGCTGAGCAGCGTCAGGAAAAACGCCAGCACCAGGACGACCGCCGTCAGGATGTAGAGGATGGGGACTGTGAGGTCCCGGGACAGCCAGAATCCGGTTTCCGGGTCAATGAGGTTGGTCAGCTGGAACGTGCGCAGCGGGACCGCCGCCAGCGTGGCAACGGCCGCAATGACCATCATACCGACCGGAGACAGGGATCCGATCTTCATGGTTTTCTTTGAATTTGCCATAGTTGTATCCGTCCTTTATTTGTGAATAGATATAATTTCAGAACTAAAAATTACTAGTGAGATATTATATCTCATTACCTATTGACAGTCAAACAAAACAACAAAAGACCGCTCAGCAGACTGAGCGGTCTCTTTCGTGCAGTTTTCAGCAGCAATTACTGCTCTTCCCGGGCATAGACGCTGACCTTTTTGCGGGTCTTGTCGTAGCGCTCGAACTTGACGGTGCCGTCAATGAGAGCGAACAGGGTGTCATCGGATCCTCTGCCGACGTTGTTGCCGGGATGGATGTGCGTGCCACGCTGTTTAACCAGGATGTTGCCAGCGAGTACAAACTGACCGTCGGCGCGCTTGACGCCAAGGCGTTTGGATTCGGAGTCACGACCGTTACGGGTGGAACCCATACCTTTCTTATGTGCCATGTTTCTACACCTCTCTTTTCAGTTAGCGGACTCAAGCCTTGATGGTACCGATTTCAACCTTGGTATACGGTTGACGGTGGCCCATTTTGCGCTTTTCGTTCTTCTTCGGTTTGTACGTGAAAACAACGATCTTCTTGCCTTTGCCGTTCTTGACGACTTTGGCCGGAACTTTGGCGCCCTTGATGTAGGGGTCACCGACTTTGATGCCGTCCTTGCCGCCGATGGCCAGGACCTTGTCAAAGGTGACTTTCTCGTCTGCTTCCACATTCAGCTTTTCGATGTAGATGACGTCGCCGGACTCAACTTTGTACTGTTTTCCGCCGGTTTCAATGATTGCGTACATGTTTTTACCTGCCTTTATCAGTCTCGCTACGACGGGCGGAAACGCTTCACTTACAGGGTTTTCGGGGCCCTGCCCGTAATATGCGGCCTAAGAATTATAGCATGAGGGTATTCTAAAGTCAACGAAGAAGTTTCCATAAGTTTGACGCCTTTTTTTCCCGGTTCCCTCCCCTTTTTCTTCACTTTCCGGGGCGATGCAGTGGTGGTTAAATCAAAATCATAGTGGAATTTTGGGCGTTTTGACGGCGGCAGTTTGTCTCATATCCGTGTGTATATTTTGTGGAAGTTTGACCAAATTTATTGCATCAATTATGTCTCTATTGTTATTCCCGGAACACATTGTTAAAATATGGACGGCATTATCACTATTATGTTTTGACTAGCTGTGGTTTAACCAAAAGGGAAACGGGCGTTCTGCCGCAGCTCCATCTGGGGAGGTTTTACTATGCCAAGAGAGGTCAACCCTCGTATTCATGTCAATGACTGGGACTTTCCGCACGAAGACTATCATTGTGACGACCCTGAGAAAAAGGAACTCATAATGAAACTTGCGGTCATGATCACAGATACCATTCCGCGCAAGCTGCCCGGCGGCATGCACGAGAACCACATGGACTTCTGGATCCTGGACCGTCTTCTGACGAAAGAAGAAGTCAAGTTCATGCTCAGCTTCAAGGAGCGCCGTGTCAACATCAAGGCGCCGGAGCTGGCCCGCCGCAACAACATGTCTCTGGAAGAGTGCCAGAAGATGCTGGACCACATTTCCGAAATTGGTCTCATCCAGTGGGACCGCCACAACCCGGAACGGGAAAAGCAGTACATGGTCCCGAAGTGGGTCGTCGGCTCCGGTGAGTACATGGTTGAGCACCCCATGCTCTGCGACATCCATCCGGAAGTTGCCACCATGTTCAACCTGGCGCCGCAGGAGCCGCTGGAATTTGCGGCCAAACTGGTGCCTCCGGGAGGCGCCGGCATCGGCATGCACGTCATTCCGGTGGAAAAAGCCATGGATGCCGGCTCTCATCCGGAGAGCGTGGAGCACCTGTCCCACTGGCTGAACAAATACGATAAATTCTGCACCATGGTCTGCGCCTGCCGCAAGGCACAGCGCTACCGCGGCGAAGGCGTCGGCGACATTGAAGGCCAGATGTGCATTGGCGTCGGCGACATGGCCGAATACCTTGTCGAGTCCGGCAAAGACGCGCACTACATTACCCGCGAAGAGGCCATCAAGGTCATTGAGACCGCCGAGAAGAAGGGCTACGTCCACCAGATTACCAACCTGGACGGTCCGGAACACATCGTCGGCATCTGCAACTGCTCGCCGGGTTCCTGCTACGGTCTCCGTACCTCGCAGCTGTTCAACACCCCGAACATGTCCGCATCCGCATGGCGTGCCCATGTCGACCACGAGAAGTGCGTCGGCTGCGGCAAGTGCGTTGAGGTCTGCCCGGCCGGTGCCGCCAAGCTCGGTCAGAAACTCTGCCGTAAGGACGGCTCCAAAGTCGAGTATCCGGTCCACGACCTTCCGACCGACCACATGTGGGGCGAAGACCGCTGGGACTACAACTACCGCGACAACAACCAGATCCAGGTCTACGACACCGGCACTGCACCGTGTAAGACCGCCTGCCCGGCACACATTGCTGTCCAGGGTTACATCCGCATGGCTGCCGAGGGCCGTTACGAAGACGCCCTCCGCCTCATCCGTCAGGACAACCCGTTCCCGGCCGTCTGCGGCGCCGTCTGCAACAAGCGCTGCGAAGAGCGCTGCACCCGCGGCACGCTGGACCGCCCGGTCGCCATTGACGAAATTAAGAAATTCCTCGCTTACCGTGAGCTGAACCACGGCGACCGCTACATTCCGGAGTGCATGAACGGCGAAGGCAAACAGTGGGACGAGTACCCCATTGCCATCATCGGTGCCGGCCCCGCCGGCCTGTCCGCCGCCAACTACCTCGCTCAGAAGGGTTACAAAC
>ONLO01000132.1 GCA_900318715.1 uncultured Eubacteriales bacterium
GGGTCCACCCGTTCCCATCCCGAACACGGTAGTTAAGCTCATCAGTGCCGAAAATACTTGGGGGGCAGCCCCCTGGGAAGATAGGGCAATGCCGACATCGAATATGAAAAACAGTCAGCGTTATGCTGGCTGTTTTTTTATGCCCAAAATACGAAAGTGTGCGTTCAGATACGAAACGCGGGGAGGCTTATTTACCGCTTCCCCGCTATTTTTGACCGTTCGTTCCTTTTGGGTAGATATTCGCACGGTTTTCGATTTAAATGGAGAAAACACATGGGAGGAAGTGAATGGCATGCCCTGGAGAATTGGCGTGGTCAGCAAAGATGAATTGTTTCTCAACCGCTTTTTGGAAGCCATGCGTGACCAGCATTCTGCCGATGTGGAAGCGGTTCCGTTTCTGGAACCAAGGCAGGCCGTGGTGGCCGCCATGAACTTTTCCCTGGATCTGATTTTGCTGGATGCGGAATACGCCAAAAAGAGATACCTTTCCGCCCTGAGCGAATTGCCCAGGACCTGCCGGGTCATATGGCTGGCCGAGGACCGGCTGCCGGAACCGCTGATGATGATTGACGGCCATCTTTGGACCCGGAAGTATCAGAATGTGGACGACTACAATTCCTATATATCCCGTATATGCACCGGGGAATTCGACAGCGCCATGGAGCCGCGAGCCATCCGGGTGCCGGAAGGAACTTCCGAAGAGGAACCGGACCGGCCCTGGATCTGCCTGTTTACCAGTGCGGCCGGCGGCGTCGGGACATCCACGGCAGCCGCCGCCTTTGCGGTCCATTGTTCCGGCCCGGACACCCGGATTTTGTATCTGGACTTGCAGACATTTGGAAACACCGCGGCATTTTTCTCCGGAACGAGCCGTTACACATTGGAAGACCTGATTCTGGGGCTCCGGCGGGAACGTTATGACCCGGAAACGCTGCTTCACCATACCCTCATTCAGAACATGGGCGGCCCCAGTTACATTGCACCGTGCGCCCTGACCTCCAACCGGTTCAGCATGACCGGTGAGGAAGTGGTAAAACTATTTGACCTGGTGGAGGAGCTGGAGACGTTTGACGGCATTGTTGCAGACGTTCCGACGGATGCATCCGAACTCATCATCCTGCCGTTTCTCCGGGCAACCAGAACCGTGCTGGTCACCAGCGGAACCGCCATTTCCAACCACAAGACCGAGCTGTGGCTGCAGACGGTCCCGACACTGGCCGGTGTGTCCGCCGAAGACGCCGCCGGAAGAATCCGACTGCTCTATAACCGCTACCCGAAAACGGACGGTGTCCTTATGCAGCGGCCGGATCTCGGGAAATTGGGCGGGCTGAGGGAAATCCCAAACCGGAAAACCAAAGAACTGATCCAGTTCCTGTCCGAACGGACGCCGTTTGCCCGTCTGGAGGAAGACCTTCATGTATGAAGCCGTACGAAAAGAACTCTATGAAACGGAACGGCTGTCCGCGCTCAGCGACGACGAACTGCGGCAAAAAATAGACCGGATCTTTGTCCGGCAGAACGGGGCGAAGTATCTGACCGTCGAGGACCGGGTGGCCGCCGTCAATCAGATCTTCAGCCAGTTGAGAGGGCTGGGAATTCTGGACGGTCTGCTACGGGACGACACCGTTTCCGAAATCATGATCAACCGGTTTGACCGGATTTTTGTGGAACAAAACGGTATGGTGCGGCGCAGCGAACTCCGGTTTGAACGGGAGCGGGACCTGGAAGACATTATTGAACGGATTGTCAGAAATTCCGGGAAGGAAATAAACCAGGCAAACCCTATTGTGGATACCCGGCTGCCCGGCGGGGAGCGGGTCAACGTCGTGCTCCCGCCCATTTCCATCGGCAGCCCGGTGGTCACCATCCGGCGGTTTCCCAAGGAGCGGATTACCATGGAGCGGCTCATTTCCCTTGGCTCCATTTCGGAGGAGGCGGCCCGGTTCCTGCGGCAGATGGTCTGTGCCCGCTACAACATTTTTATCAGCGGGGGAACCAGCTCCGGGAAGACCACATTTTTAAACGCATTATCCGACTTTATTCCGCCGGAAGAGCGGATCATAACCATTGAAGATTCTGCCGAGCTGCAGATTACCGGCATTCCCAACCTGATCCGGATGGAGGCCCGGAACTCGAATACGACCGGAGCGGGCGCCATCACCATCCAGAACCTGATCCGGACGTCCCTTCGCATGCGGCCGGACCGGATCATTGTCGGCGAAGTCCGCGGCGCGGAGGCGCTGGACATGCTGAATGCCATGAACACCGGACACGACGGTTCCCTGTCGACCGGCCACGCCAACAGCAGCCGTGACATGCTGCGCCGGCTGGAAACCATGGTCATGCAGGGGGGCAGCGGCCTTCCGCTGCCGGCGGTCCGCCGGAACGTGGCATCCTCCATTGACATCCTGGTGCATCTTGGAAAAATTGGAAGCCGCAAGAGGGCGGTTCTGGAAATCTGTGAAATTGCGGGAATGCAGGGAGAAGAAATTGCCCTGAACCTTTTGTTTCAGCGGCGGGAAGGACGGCTGCTGCCGACCGGATCCGAACTGCGTAACCGGGAAAAACTGGATTTATACGGAGAACGTCATGAACCATCATTTTAAAATGACCAATACCTATTGCGGAAAGCGCTACGGATGGAAAGAACGGCTTCTTGGCTTTGCTTTAGGAGCTGCCCCCGGCGCCGGCATCGGGCTGATCATGTTTCATCATCCCGTGGCCGAGGTCCTTCTGGGCCTTGCGGCCGGCGCCGTTATGAGCAGGAAGTACATCGCCTGGAGAATTGCAAAGCGGAAGCTGGAATTCCAGTCCCAGTTCTGCGACTATCTGGATGCCTTGTCGGCATCACTGTCCTGCGGCCGGAATTCCTACGAATCCTTTTTGGCGGCCGGGGAAGACATGCGCGGGCTGTACCGGCCGGATTCCGCCATCTGCCGGGAGAGCGAACGTCTGTCGGATGCGCTTCGGACCGGCGGGAGGCTTCCGGAGCTTCTGGACCACATGGCCGAACACAGTGCGTGTTCCGAAGTCCGGACGTTCGGGGAAATATATACCGTCTGCAGCAAAGCCGGCGGGAACCTGAAACGGATTGTGGACGACACACGGAACATGATGATGGAAAAGATGGCAGTGGAAGAGGAAATCCAGACCATACTGACCGGGCCGAAAAACGAACTGAATGTCATGGCGGTTATGCCGTTTGTCATTCTGGCAAGCCTTCGGATTCTCGGCGGCAGTTTTCTGGCGGATGACGGCTCTTCCCTGACGGTCAACCTGATTGCCCTGATCCTGTTTGCCGGATCGTATCTGGTGGGGCGGTCCATGGTGGCCATAAAGGTGTAGCCATGGAACTGAAAACCCGAATCCTTTTTATGGGAGCCGCAACCGGGTGGACCTTGACGGCTCTGCTTTTTTTACTGCTGAGCGGCAAACAGAAACCGGTATTGACCCGGAAGCCGGTGTTTGTTCTGGAACCTCTGTTTCCGGCCGGCCGGCTTCTGCGGAAGACCCTTCATCTGCCGGACCGGCAGGAGAAAAACCGTTTGCGAAAACTGCTGGAATTCAACAGCCCGGCGGAGGCAAGGGACATTGCCCGAAATGCATCGGCGGCGTCCGGAACCTACTGGCTGATGCTGATGCCGGTTCTCTTAATGGTATTTGCCCTGTCCGGAAGCGTCGGTCTCTTTTTGCTGGAGCTGGCACTGCTGGTTTTCCTGTCCGTATTGTTTGACCTCTGGCTGGACCGGGAACTGAAGAAACGCCACGATGCGTTCCGGACGGAGTTCCCGTCCATGCTGACCGAACTGGCGCTGATGGTCGGCGTCGGCATTCCGGCATCGTCCGCGCTGGACCGCGTTTCCCTCGCGTCCGACGGGCTGCTGTATCAGGAGCTGCGGAGAAGCGTGGAAAACCAGAAAAACGGAATGACGGCAGAACAGGCATTGGAAGAACTCAGCACACGCGTTCCGCTGCGGGAAATGCGGAAATTCATTTCCCTTTACCGGCAGAATCAGGTGAAGGGCGGGCCGGACTTTGCACTCTTGCTGGACGAAATGGCCGCCGGCGCCTGGGTCCAGCGGAAAAACCATGCACGTGCGCAGGGAGAACTGGCGGAGCAGAAGCTTCTGATTCCCACCGTTCTGATGTTTATTGGAATCCTTCTGATCGTCATTGTCCCGGCGTTTCGCAATATTTTATGAAAGGAGAAAGGAACATGCTGGAACAAACCCGGAACTGGCTGCTCCTCCATTACCTTAAGTGGAAGTGGGACGAGCGGGGAGAAATCAATATTATTGCCATGGTTCTGATTATTATTGTAGTCATTGCCCTGGTTGCCATTTTCCGAAATGAGATGACGGATATTGTTACGAAAATGTTTGAAAAGATTCGGGAACAGATGGAAGTCTGAGGACGGATCGGCGCAGGTCATAGAATTCTCCTACGTATTCCCCGTTGTGGTGCTTACCATTCTCGGTTTGCTGTCCCTGACGTTCGTGCTGTTTTATTACGTCTATGCGTTCAATATGACGGAGCGGGCCGCCGATCTGGCGGTCCGGGACGTTGGCGGGAACCGGGTCTACTGGCAACTTCTGGGAACCGGGGTCCCGCCGGAACGGCGGGAGAAACTGGCCGATGATCTGCAGGACCGGATGGACCGCGTGACGGTTGTTCCGGGACTTCAGTTTTCCACCTCGCTTTCGGTGAACGGACCCGGAAGCCGGGTTACGGCAAAGGCCCGGTGCACCTATTTCGGAACGACCGTGTTTTCCGTCCGTTCGGACCGGGACATCCTGAAACCGACCGAATACGCACAGAACGTGGACCTTCTGGGTCAGGCTCTGGACGATACGGGAATCCGGGAAAAGCTGGAGACCGTGTTCGGACGGTTTTTGACGAGGGACAAAACCTATGAAGTTTTTTGAGACCACGAAAGGTTCCATTTCCATTTTTCTGATTTTGGTTCTTCTTCCGCTCTATACGTGCCTGTATCTGGCCATTGATTCCGCCCGCTGGTCGGCGGCAAAGACGAAGCTGTCGGGCGCCATGAATCTGACCGGAACGGCAGCGCTTCACACGTATGACCGGGCGCTGAAAGACCGTTACGGGCTGTTTGCCATGGGGCTGGACACGGCGTCTATGGAAACGGAAATGGGCAGGCTGTTTTCCGGAACAGCGGAGAGCGCGGATCAGGAAAACATGATTCATACTGCGGTGAAACGCTTTGACCTTGCCTACAAAGACGAATCCGTACTGGCCCGGCCGTCGGTTCTGGAAAAGACCATTACCAATTACATGAAATACCGCGGCCCGTATAACGCTGCGTTCGGTGTGGCGGAAAAAGTCGGCCTGTTCCGGCAGGCATCCCAGGCGGCCGCCGTCATGGAAAAAAGCACCGACTACTATGAGGCGGTCGGCGGAGTCACAAAGAAACTGGAGAAGATTTCCGACCGGGTCAGCCAGACAAGAGAACAGGCACTGGCATCCTTTGAACAGGCCCGGAATGCGGCGCAGGAAGCTGCGGTGTCTGCGGAGGAAGGGACGGAGGTCCCGGTTGTGCCGACGTATGACGCCGAGGGTCAGAAAGCAGTCATTCAGGCGCTGCAGGAAGAGTTGGGCGGACTGCAGAAAGCAGCCGAAAAAACGGCAGAGGCATCCGCTTCCTGGAAAACCGCCATTGACGGCATGGAGGCCGGAGAGGCCAAAGCGCTGCTGGCCGGCGACTACAAAGAATCGGCGGAAACGCTCAGCGGCAAAGGGGTGGCAGCACTGGAACAAGCGCTGGACGCCGACCTTGCCGCATTGAACAGCTGGACCGAAGGGGAAGAGCCTCCGGTTCTGACCTATTTGAACGACCCGCTCTACCAATATATTTCCGCAGCGGCCAGAACGGAGGCCTCCGCAGAAGAGACCTCTGCCGCGCACGCGGTCAAAGACGGTCTCAGTACGTTGGCGGGAACGGATATCCGGCAATTCATAGACCTTTCGGACATCTCTGTTTCGGCTCTTTGCGGCGGGGAAGCGGCGCGCATTGACGAACTGGGCAGTGCGGAAGCGCTGGAGGGGGCAGCGGAAGCGTCCGGCGCCCGTGCGCTTCTGAAAAACGTCCGGGGAAGCCTCTCATCCTTTTCCGGCAGTACGGACAGTGTGCTTTCGGACTGTTTTGTGGAGGAATACCTCAACGGCATGTTCAGCTGTTATACGGATCCGGCCACCGGCTGCTCGCTTTCAAACCATGTGTTTTCGGAAAGTCCTCTGTTTCGCTGTGAAACCGAATACATCCTGTTTGGCCGGGACAACGGACGGCAGAACATCGTTCTGGCCGCCGAACTGATTTTTTCCATCCGCTTTTTGCTGAATGCCCTCTATGTGTTTTCCAATGCCCGAATGCGGACCGAAGCCATGAGCATGGCGGCGGCCATTTCCGGATGGACCGGTGCCGGCATTGTTCTGGTGCAGAACCTGATTCTGACGGCATGGGCCATGGCGGAATCGGTCGTCGATGTATCGACTCTTCTGAAGGGCGGCCGCATTCCCATTTATAAGAACGCCGCAACCTGGACGCTGGGCATCAGCGGAATTGCCGGAAAGCTGCAGGAAGGCGCGGCGAATCTGATGGCGGACAAAATTGACGATATCTTCGAGCAGATTCAGAATACGGCAGAGGATCAGATGGATTCCCTGAGCAGCTCGGCCATGAACTATTTGGAGCAGAGTTCGGAAGGTGCCGTGGAGAGTCTCACCAATATGGTGGTGTCGCCGGTCGAGTCGGCCGTCACCATGCTGATTGGAGACCGCACCCGGGGTTTGGCGGGGACGACCAGAGACCAGGTTTCCGCCATGATCATGAGTGCCGTTGACCGGGCGGACAATGGGTCCCGCGGGTTTTCCATGGCCCGCTCCCTGTTTGAACAGTACTGTCTGGGCCCGCTGACGGACCAGCTGTACGGAAACTATCAGGATCTGTTTGCCGAAGACAATGCCCTGGCCAAACAGGCCGCCCAGGCGGTGGAAAACACCATCCGGGACTGTTACACCATTCTGTTCAACCAGCTGAAGGCGGACGTGGGCAAGGTGACGTCCGGCGCAAAGGCAAAACTGGACGCCGCCCTTCAAACGGCACAGGACGAAGTTAAAGCGGAAACGCTGAAGGCGCTCGAAGACTATACCGGTGAATTGTCAAAACTGCTTGGCAAAGAATCGGCTCCCGCATCGACCGCCGTTTCCTCGTATTCGGGAATGGCAATGTCTTACCGGGATTATCTGAAACTGTTTACGGTCATGGGAGTCATCCGCAAAAGCGGGAAAACCGGAATGCTGACCCGGGCTGCCAAAATCATGCAGATTGGCTGTGCCAAAGACGAGAACGGATTCCGCATGACCCGATGCTTTACGGAAGTTCGTCTGAACGCGGCATTGGGCATTGCACTGCATACCGTGGAGGAAGAGGAGGTGTACCGCTATTAACACTTTAACAACGACAATAAGGCAAATGTTCGGAACGGTGGTGCTCCTTCTTCTGATTCTGACGGTTTTTGCCGGGTGCAGGGGGAGTTCGGACGCGCAAAACACCGGTTTTGGCAGCCCCGGTGGGAATTACCAGAATGAGCCGGAGGAGCGGGAGCTGTGCCGCTTCCCGTCGTTCGAAATCCGTCTGCCGGAAACCTGGTATGCCCGCGGCAATACGACCCAGGAACTGGCGTCGGCCAGCGATGATTCCGTGTTCGGTTTTGCAGGAACCAGCAATACCCCGGAGGCGGAGTGGATCCGGGCCCTGTGTTTGTTCCGCAGCACGGAATTCTATCCGGACCAGACTGTCTTTTCCTATGAGAAACAAACGGCGGTCCCGGAAGGGAAACGTGTGACCGGAACCCTTTCGAACGGCAGGCTGGGCACGACGTTTTCCTTTTGCGGCTACTGCTTTCAGGATACGGGCGGTTTCTGGATTATTCTGAGTCCGGATCCGGACGGTGCAGCAAAGACGGAGGAACTGGCGGATGAAGTCTATCAGACGTATCGGGTCCTGTGACGGGTCCTACACCATTGAGGGCGCGCTGACCCTGACCATTTTCACGGCGTGTATGATGGCGCTGCTCTCCATCCTGACCATATTGAAGGCAGAAGGAGAGGTGCAGGATGCGCTGAACCGGACGGCCATGCAGCTGTCCCAATATGCTTATGCCGCCGAAACGGCAAGGGAGTCGGACCTTGCCGGGGACGCCTATGATGCATTGTCCCGGGAATTTGCCGACGTTGCCGGCCGCGTCCCGGAAGACCTTATGGCCATCTTGCGGAATGAGGCCGATGCGCTGGCCGGGGCAGCTCTGGCCAAAAACATGACCCTGCACAACTTCAGCCGGGACAACCCATCGGAATGGCTGCCGAAACTCGGCGTGGTCAACGGGACCAAAGGACTGGATTTCCGTTCCACGGAACTTCTTCAGGAGGGAAAGCGCCTGAAAATAGGCGTGACCTTTTCCCTTCGCGTCAACACGTATGGGCTGTTTGAAAAACGACTGACCATACACGAAGAAGCCAATACGGTGGCGTTGCTGCCGGAAGACTATGAAGACTTCCGCAGCGGCAGCGGCCATTCGGAAGGGAACAGCTCCATCTGGCAGGAGACCAATTTTGTGCGCGGGAAATACTTTATGCAGAAAATTAAGGCCAATAACCCGGACCAGGATGTGAAACCCGGCCAGGGCATAGACCTTTATGACGAAGGGGCGGCCCACTATGTGGAAGGGGTTTCCCTCAACGTCTTCAAACCCATGTATTCGCAGTGCGGCGGCGACGAAAACGCGGCCATGTCCTACACGCCCATTCCGGAATCCATAGAAAAAGAGATTCTCGGCTATGGAAAGAAGTTTGAAAACGATCTTCGGAAGCTCGGCCCCGACATTACCATGTCCGACGGCCGCACGCTGCCGGCAAAACGGGCGAAAACGAAAACCCTGATGATTATTGTGCCGGAGGAGACCCGGCAGAATCCGGATCTGCAGGCGGCTTTGCAGAGCGCCGCCCGCTCGCTGGAATCCCGCTATGGAACCAAAGCGGAAATCCGCTATGCCGAGCCGGCGCTGACGGGCAAGACAGGAGGAAGCCATGACGGGGAATGAACGGATGGACACGGTTTTATCGGGTCTGCTCCTTGCCGGATTTCTGATTCCGGCGGTCCGGTCTGACTGGTCCCGGCGCATTATACCGAACGGGCTGGTCCTCGGGCTGTTTTCCGCAAAAACCATCCTGCTTCTGTGGAAAACCATCCGCACGCAAAGCTTTGACGGGAGCGGGTGGAAACCATCGGCCGGCGGATTGCTGCTGGCCGGAGGAATCGGGCTCCTGTGTCTCTTATTTTCCCGGGACGGCCTGGGAATGGGGGACGTCAAACTAATGCTGGCACTCGGCTGGTATCTGGAGACCACAGCCCTTTTGCGGGGGCTTCTGTTCGCCGCTTTGGCAGCGGTTCCTGCCGCCATCTGGCTGGTTGCCGTGAAGAAAGCGGACAAAGATACCGCCATCCCCTTTGCGCCGTTTCTGGCGTTTGGGGCCGTTCTGTCCATCTTCCGGCCGCTGCTGCCTTGAGCGGTCCTGAGGGAGGTACCAATATGAAACAAAAACTGCCGGTCCGCACGCTGACGGCTTTGGTGTTGGTGGTGGCGTGCGCGGGTTCCTGGGTCCTTTTGTTCCAGCGGCAGGCCACCGCGGCGCGGGAGTACGGCGGGAAAAAGCAGGAGGCAACGGAACTCTATCAAAAGAAAATCTATGACGAAGCGCTGGACCTTTATGAGGAGTGCCGGAAAACCGACCCTTCGGACCCGGATGTCCTTCTGTCCATTGCGCGGATCCGGTTTCACTATGAACAGTACACGGAAACCGTTCTGCTCTGTGAGCGGGTGCGCAAACTGGCACCCGACCGCACGGCGGCGCGGCGGCTGGAAGCAAAAGCCTATGCCAACAGCCGCCAGGTTGGAAAGGCCATCCGGCTGCTGGAGCCGATCCGGTCCCGGGACGAGCGGGCACGAAAGCTCCTGCTGAGGTTCAGCGGACTGTATGACCTGGAGTTTTTGGACGTCCAGGATCCGGGAGACTGGTGGAATTCTCCGGATGGGAAAGAGCTGACCATTGTGACGGAGCGGGACCATAAGGCAGTGTATTTGTCCGACGGAACCCGCCTGTTTCCAAGCAGTTTTTCGGAACTCGGTCTGCCGAACGAAGACGGGAGCCGGTTCCCGGCAAAAGCGGAAGGGAACTGGTGTTATGTGGACGAAAAGGGCAAACTGCGGGAGGTCCCGGATGAGCCGTTCGTCTTTTTGGGAACCTTCCGGGACGGACTGGCTCCGGCGGCATCCGAACAATTTGCAGGCTTTGTGGATTCTTCGTTTCAGTGGAAACAACAGAATCTGGAAACCGCCTGTCCGTTCACGGACGGATACGCTTTGATCAAGAAGGACGGGTCGTTCCACATAATGGACCGGTCCTTCAACTGGACCGCGGACTGTGAGTTTACGGAAGTGAAAGCATCGGATCATTTTCCGGTCCGCAACGGGGTCCTTCTGGGGAAAGTCGGAGAGCGGTGGCGTGTGTACAAACCGGACGGGAGCCGGATCGGCTCGCTGGAGGCCGAGGACTTCCGCTTCCCGGAGGAGCCGGATGGCATCCTGGCTTACCGGTCCGGAGAACGATGGGGTTTTATGAAACAGGACGGAACGGTTGTGCTGGAACCGGCTTATGAAGACGCCCGCTCGTTTTCCAAAGGTTATGCAGCGGTCAAAGAGAACGGCAAATGGGGTTATATCAATACGGACGGGGAATGGCTGATTCCGGCTCAGTTTGAGACGGCCGGGCCGGTTTCCCGCGCCGGGACCGCATTTGTCGGGAACAGTGCGGGAACGCATCTGTTGAAGCTAAAACGGTATCAGACCGACCATGCGTCGGAATAAAGGAGGCATTTCAATGAACAACGACCCCATGATGCAATACACGGCATCCTTGTATCTGCAAAAGCTGGCGACCGGGCGGAACCCGCTGGACGGGGAGAGCTTGCCGGAAGAAAACGACTGGGTGTTTGACCCGGATCTGCAGCGGTCTCTGCAGTATGCGGCCGATGCGCTGCAGCATCTCTGCATGGAGTCCACCCGTCAGACGCCGCGCTCCGCCCGGGAACCGTTCCGGATTTCCCCGGACCAGAGAAAGGCCATTTTTATCTCCACGAAACCGGTCGGCGTTTCCGTGGTGGCCAACCGGGTGAATAAGGTTCTGGAACCCAATGTGACGTCCGTGGCCGGCGGACACATGACCGCCTGGATGCAGAATTGCGGGCTCCTGAAGACCGAGACGACGGACGGGGAAACCATGAAGGTCCCGACCAAGGAAGGGGAAGAGCTGGGCATAACCATCCATGACTTCAAGACCCGCGACGGCAGAGACTACCGGAAATGTCTCTATAACAGCAACGCCCAGACGTTTTTGGTGGACAACCTGGAAAACATTGCCGAGTACACCGCACAGGCCCGCGCTGCCCGGCTGAAACAAAAGCGTTCCGGCCCCAAGAGTTCCGGTTCCGCCTGACCCGCAAAGGCGTAAGAACGAGAAAAAGCTCCCCGGACGGGGAGCTTTCTTAATAGGTATTTATAGTTATTATATTGGCTCAGTTCGTGTACAGCTGCAGGGCCTTCTGCATGACCTGGTTGGCGGTCGGGACGGCGAGGGTTACGCCGAAGCTGCCGGAGTTCTGGAGAACGACGACAATGCAGAGCGGGAGATCTTCCCGCTGGGAGTAGCCGACGAACCACGTATGCGGCTTCTTGTCCGCCACTTCGGCGGTGCCGGTCTTGCCGCACATCTGCAGGTTCGGGAACTTGCCGTCTCCGTAGTAGTCTTCCACGTTGGAGCGCAGCAGGTTATCCAGCTTGGCGGCCAGCTCGGAGCTGCAGTAGCTGAGCTTGTTGCTCGGAATAATGCTCTTGATGAGCGTGGGCTCCGGCGTGCGGCCGTTCTTGTTGGCAATGGCGCCGAGCACCGTGCACTCGTGGCACGGGTTCACCAGCGTGGTGTACTGGCCAATGCCGGCCCAGGCGCGGTCAATGGCGTAGGTGCCCTCGAGGTCAATGAAGCTCGGTTCACACGGAATGCCGTTGACCTTGATGGTCTTGTTGAAGCCGAACTCCTCGGCCGTGTTCTGCAGTTCTTCCGCCGAAATTTCGGTGGCCGCAATGCGGGCGAACGCGGAGTTGCAGGACTGGTTCAGGGCGCGCTGGAACGAGACCGTTCCGTGCGTGCCGGCGCATTTGACCCGTCCGCCGCCGGGGACGTCGTAGTGGCCCGGGCAGTTGAAGGACTGCCGCATAATGTCGTCCACGTTTTCCAGGGCCGAGGCCGAGGTAATAATTTTGAACGTGGAGCCCGGGGTGAAGGACCCGCTGAGGAAGCGGTTGATGTAAACGCCTTCCCAGGAGGAGTCGTCGGGGTCAATCTTCGGCTTGTTTTCCACGTCATAGGTGGGCGTGGAGACCGCACAGAGGATTTCGCCGGTCTGGTAGTTGTAGACGCCGATGGTGCCGTGGTACGAACCCAGGGCATTCAGTGCCGTCTTGGACAACTGCGCGTCAATGGTCAGCTGCAGGTTGTAGTTCTCGTTCTGGTCGTTTCCGTAGAGGCCGTTGACGAGGTTGTAGCCCGTCAGGCGGGAGCGGAACGCGGTCTGCGCGCCGGTGGAAATGAAGCCTTCGGCGTCTCCCACCACATGAAGGGTGGACTTGCGGACGCCGACGTCGTCACTGTAGACGCGGTTGCCGTTCTTGGTCTGGACGAGCATGTCCCCGTTGCGGTCTGTAATGGTGCCGAGGCCAATCATCTTGCCTTCATTGAACAGATAGTTGTTGTACGGCTGGACGACCCAGGTCTTGGCGTTAATGACGAACGTTATGAAGACCGCCAGCAGGGTGGCCAGGAAGGCAATGCCCAGGATGTAAAGCCATTTGGTGCGTTTGAAGATTCGGTTCATGACTTACCTCCTGCCCAGGTCCGGTTGTCGGCGGCCTTAATGAAGGCCAGCAGACCGAAACACGAAATGGTGCTGGATCCGCCGCGGCTGACAAACGGCAGGGTGACGCCGGTGAGCGGAAGGAAGTCCGTAACGCCGAAGATGTTCAGCGCTGCCTGGAAGAGCAGCAGACTGCCCGCCGCACAGCTGGCAATGGAGTAGAACGCA
>ONLO01000052.1 GCA_900318715.1 uncultured Eubacteriales bacterium
GTTAAAATATAAGACACGAATCTTTGCACTGACGAAGGGGGCAGACCGTTATGAACAAACCGGAAATCCGGGTGGGCCTGGACATGGACGAAATTGCGCGTGTGGAGAACATGCTGGCGTCGTCCGACCGCTTTGCGGAGCGGATCCTGGGCGAACAGGAATTGGCGTATTTCCGGGAACACGGGAAGTCGGCGGAGACGCTGACGGCGGCCTTCTGTGCCAAAGAAGCCTTCGGAAAAGCGCTTGGAACCGGCGTCCGCGGCTTTGCGCTGTCGGAAGTCCAGGTGCTGCATGACCCTCTGGGAAAACCCTATTATGAACTCTCGGGGAAAGCAAAGGAACTGGCGGACGAAGGCGGCTGGACCTTTGAACTCTCCCTGACACACACGAAAACAACGGCTGCTGCAGTGGCAGTGGCGTACCGATGAGGAAAGTATTATGCAAGTATTGACAGCAGATGAAATCCGGGCCGTAGAGGTTCGGGAAGATGAAATCGGCACCAAATTCCTCCGCCTTATGGAGAAGGCGGGGACCGGCTGCGCGCGGGTCCCCATGGAACAGTATTCCCCGGAGGAGGGCTCGGTGGCCGTGCTCTGCGGCAAGGGCAAAAACGGCGGAGACGGCTTCGTCATTGCCCGGAAGCTCCGGGAAAACGACTACGACGTCACCTGCATCCTGGCGTTCGGGGAACCGGCGGCCGCGGATGCCATAGAGAACTATGAACGCGCCAAAGAGGCCGGGGTCCCCATGGTGGATTTCGGCCCGGATCTGGCGTTTGCCGAACAGGCCGTTGCCTCGGCGGCGGTCCTGGTGGACTGCATGTTCGGCATCGGCTTCCACGGGGCGGCATCCGAGGAGCAGGCGGAGGTCTTTGACCTCATCAACCGGAGCCCCGGCGTGGTCTTCGCCGTCGACGTTCCGAGCGGTGTGGACACCGACACCGGAGCGGTGAACGGGGAGGCCGTCAGCGCGGACATGACCCTTGCCATTACGTGCCTCAAACCGGCGCACGTCCTGTACCCTGCAAAAGAGTACTGCGGCCAGGTCCAGATTCTGGACATTGACCTTCTTCCGGAGTCCTTTGAGGGCATAACACCGCGGTTTTTCGTCCTTTCCGACACCGACGCCGCAGCAATGATGCCCATGCGTCCGCGAACGGCCCACAAGAACGATTTCGGACACCTTCTCAGCGTCTGCGGAAGTGTCCGCATGCCGGGCGCGGCGGGCCTCTGCGCCAACGCCGCCGTCCGCACCGGAGCCGGTCTGGTGACCGCCGCGTTCCCGCGTTCGGCGTACCCGTCTCTGGCGGCGCATCTGACGGAGGCCATGCTGCTTCCGCTTCCCGAAACCGCCGACGGGAAACTGAGCCCGGAGGGCCTGCCGCTGCTGCGGACCTACCTCCGGAAAGCCACGGCGGTGGTCTGCGGATGCGGCCTCGGCACCGGTAACGGTCCCGCCGCGGTCGTGGATGACCTCATCCGGGGCTCCAAGGTCCCGGTCCTTCTGGACGCCGACGCCCTGAATCTGGTGGCGGAGGACCCGGACGTCCTGAAGGAGTCCCGCGCGCCGCTGGTCCTGACTCCGCACCCCGGCGAGTTTGCACGGCTCACCGGTATGACGGCGAAGGACATCCAGGCGGACCGGATTGCGGCTGCCCGGGACTTTGCGGAACGCTATGACGTCACGCTTCTCCTGAAGGGTCCGGACACCGTCATTGCGGCGGCGGGAAAACCGGCCGTCTGCATCAACACGACCGGCAACCAGGCCCTGGCCAAAGGCGGCAGCGGGGACACGCTGTCCGGCATTGTCGGCTCGTTCCTGGCGCAGGGCATGGACCCCTTTGACGCGGCGTGCCTGGGCGCGTTCCTGCACGGAAAATGCGCGGAATCGGCCGTCGGCTACGGCGAATTTTCTGTGGCGTCAGTGACCGCTACGGACCTCATTGCACAGCTCCCGTATGTCATGGCCACGGAGCAGCAGGACATCTTCGAAGCCATCTTTTAAAATATTTCTTACTTGTACCTGTTGATTAATTTTGATATAATAAACAATTGCTTGTAGTATATCTTCTGATAATCAATATCTGTTAAGGAGCTAAAGGACATGGGAAAACTGTTGGTGCTGGAAGGCCTGGACGGGTCGGGGAAATCCACCCAGACCGAACGCCTTCACCACGCACTCCGGGACCGGAACGTTCCGGTCCGGCAGATCAAACTGCCGGATTATGACAGTGACTCCAGCGCCCTGGTCCGCATGTACCTGAACGGTGCATTCGGTACCGACCCATCCGACGTCAACGCTTACGCGGCCTCCGCATTTTATGCGGTGGACCGCTTTGCCAGTTTTCAGACCGGATGGAAGCAGGACTACGACAGCGGCACGCTCATCCTGGCCGACCGTTACGTCACGTCCAACGCCGCGTACCAGATGACCAAGCTCCCGGAGTCTGACTGGGACTCGTATCTGTCCTGGCTGGAAGACTTTGAATACGGCAAACTGGGACTTCCCGAACCTTCCCTGGTCCTGTTCCTGGACATGCCGGTCGAAATATCACAGACCCTCATGAGCCGCCGGTACGACGGCGACGAGGGAAAGAAAGACGTTCACGAAAGCCATGTGGAGTACCTGCAGCACTGCCGGAAAGCAGCCCTTTATGCGGCGGCCCGGCAGAACTGGTGCGTCATTCCGTGTTCCGACGGCTCCAAGCCGCGCTCCATGGATGACATTGCCGCATTGGTCCTGGAAGCAGCCGAACCGCTGCTCAAACAGGGGAGTCCGGTATGAGGGAACTGAATTCGGTTCCCCGGCTGGCCAGGCCGAAGGACCGGCCGGAGCTGGAGGAACTCTGGGCCTGTTCGTTCCACGACGACCCCGCCCGCATCCGCAACTTCCTGCACTTTATGGCACAGGATGACCGCACGGTCGTTCTGGAGGAAGACGGAAACGTTGTTGCGGCGGCGTATCTTCTTCCGTGCCGCATCGGCCTTTCCGGTTCGTTCTACCCGGCCTACTGCCTGTCGGCGGCGGCCACGCTCCCGGACTACCGCAACCGCGGCTGCATGAGCCGGATCATCCGGTACTGCAAAGACCTGGGCGCCGAGCGGGGGAAGGACTTCCTTCTGGCCGTGCCCCCGGAAAACGACCTCTACCGGTTCTTTTCCCAGTTCGGGTTCCGGCCCTGCCTGACGCAGAAAACCCTCCGGTGTTCCCGGGACCAGCTGGCCGAAACGGTGGCGTCCCTGGCAAGCCCGGAGCTCTCCGGCGCGCCGGAACCGGACCGCACCGTCATCCGGCAGACCGCCTTTGCGGGCCTTCCCTTTGTGGACTGGGACCGGGCGGCCCTGAAGTATATCTTTTTCGAACACACCTGGTCCGGCGGAAAGTCCATTCTCTCCGCGGACGGATATGCACTCTACAAGAAGAGCGGGACCACCGCCACGGTGACCGAACTCTGCGCGGGCTCGGACCCGGCCGCCCTGACCGGACCGCTGCTCCGCACCGGCGCCGAGGACTTTGTCCTCTGCCTGCCGGCCGGCAGCCCCGCCGCCGGAAAACGCTGTCAGACCGGACGCGCCGGCATGGCGGTCCCGCTGACGAAAACCGGAAAAACCCTCCAGCGCCAGCTGAAGGATCTGTATATCGGGTTCACACTTTAGTGGACCGGAGAAAGAGAGGAGGCCTTCCCATGATATATCTCTTTCTTGCCGACGGATTTGAAGAAGTGGAAGCTATTGCTCCCGTCGACGTCCTCCGCCGCTGCGGCATAGACGTCAAGACGGTCGGCGTGACCGGACCGGACGTTACCGGTGCGCATGGCATGACCCTTCACGCGGACCTTACCGCGGACGACGTGACGGCGGCCGACCTTCCGGACGCAGTCATTCTGCCCGGCGGTATGCCCGGCACCCGGAACCTGGACCAGTCCGACCTGGTACGGGACTCCCTGCGCCGCTGTGCCCGCGGAAACCGTCTCATCTGCGCCATCTGCGCAGCCCCCTCCGTACTGGGACATCTCGGATTACTCTCCGGTAAGCGGGCAACCTGTTTCCCGGGGTTTGAAAATGAACTGGACTGCGCCGTCTATACGGCCGAACCAGTCACCTGTGACGGCAACTTCATTACCGCGAACGGCCCCGGCAGCGCCCTGCTCTTCGGCGAGCAGATTGCCGCCCGGTTCGTCGGGTCCGAAGCGGCCCACACAGTTCTGCAGCAGATGCAGTATGACTTCGGGGAATAACCCCGGTTTTTGAAGGAGATTCACCAATGGCCAACAACAACAAGCTTGGTTCCGACGATTTCGTTGTTCTCGGGGACCTTTTGGACCGGGAAGAACAGAAAGCTGCTGCGCAGGCCGAACAGGACCGCGCGGCGCGGAATCCGGGCAGTGCACCGAAGAGCGCTTCCGCCCGTACCCCGGGCCGCGGTGCGTCAACCTCGGAACAGCGGACCGCTGCTCTGATGGACGCCCTGCGCCAGGACAGTACGCCGAAGCACGCAGCGGCGCCTGCGGAAAGCCATGCGGGGGAACGCACCGGATCCGCACCGGCCCAGTCGCCTCTGCCAAAAGGCATCCCCATCAGTAAAACGAATACCAGCGCTGCCGCTCCCGAGCGGGCACAGCGCCGCGCCGCATCCGGCCGCAGACCTGCGGCTGCCGGCTCGGCCGCTGCTGACCAGCAGGAGGCAAAGGCTGCCAAAAAGCAGCAGAAGGCCCTTGCCCGCCAGCAGAAACGTGCTGCCGGCGCAAAGAAGAATGCTTCCGCCGCCAAAGAGTCCGGCAAAGTGTCGGCCTTCAGCTCGTGGAGAGACCGCCATTCGGCGGAGACGCGCCGCAACAAGCAGGCCGCTGCCCGACCGCAGCCGGCCGGCATCTCCCGTACGCGCAGCGCCGAACTCCAGGCACGTGGCGAAATGCCCGCTGCCCGCCGCGCACAGGGCACCGCCCGTCAGGCCGGCGCCGTCCGTTCCGGCGGCACCCCGGTCCGCCAGCCCGTGCCGGGAACCGGCCGCCGCACCGCCTCCCAGCAGAGACGGATGCAGCCGCAAGGCCAGATCACCTTCAAAAAAGCCCGCCCCACCAAGAATATGACCGTCGGCGAAAAAGCCCGTTACTACGTCGGCCAGATCGGCCCGACCATGCAGGCCGTCCGCACGGACCCGCGCCGCCGGGAGAGCGCCTATCGTCTGGCCATTCTCCTCATTGCCCTGATCCTTGCCATCTACGTCACGTCCTGTGTCAACGACATTATGGGCTTCAACCGCAGTGACAAGGAAATTGCCGTCACGGTATCCGCTGACGCCAATACCAACGACCTCATCAAGACGTTCCGCAAGGCCAAACTCATCAAACACAGCGTGGCCTGCCGGACCTTTATCAACCTGACCTCCGGCATCCGCGGAGACGAGGAGGCGCCGTCCTACCTGAAGGGCGAGTACTTCCTGACGCCGAGCATGGGCGTGGAGAAAATGCTCATGACCTGCCGGGCCATCCAGAAGAAGGAGACCGTTCAGGTCACGTTCCCGGAGGGCTACAGCATTGAGCAGATGGCGGAGAAACTGGAAGACGCCAAGGTCTGCACCAGCAGTGACTTCCTCAAGGCCTGCAACAAGGCAAGCTACGAGTTTGACTTCATAGACGAAATTTCGAATCCGAAGCAGCGCTACCACATTCTGGAAGGCTACATGTATCCGGATACCTACGAATTCTTCGTCGGTGAAAACGCCGAGTCCTGCGTTACCAAGGTCCTCAGCAACTTCAACAAGAAGTGGTCGGACGACTACGCAGAGCGCGCGGCCGAACTGAACATGTCCGTGGACGACGTCATGACCATGGCCTCCATCATCCAGAAGGAAGACAGCAACCCGGAGAATATGGCCATTATTGCCTCGGTCTTCTACAACCGTCTCAACTCCACGTCGTATCCGTCGCTTCAGTCCGACGCCACCAACAACTACGTCAACAAATACATTAAACCGAACGTTTCGGCGGACGAGTACAAGCTTTACCGCAGCCGGTACAGTACCTACGTCTGCGTCGGCCTCCCGGTCGGTCCCATCTGCAGCCCCGGTGACGACGCCATCAAGGCCGTCCTGTGGCCGGAGTCCACGAACTACTACTTCTTCGCGCACGACTCCGACGGAACCCTCCACGCCGCCGTAACGGAGACGGAACAGAACATCAACGTGTTCAACTCCAACTGACCCCACAACCTGACACACTAAAAGGAGACCTATCTTTGGACCAGTTTGAACGACCGGAACTGCTTTGTCCTGCCGGGGACCGGGAACGCCTCGAGGCGGCCGTCCTCTACGGCGCCGACGCAGTCTACCTCGGCGGCAAGGAATTCGGTATGCGGTCGGCCCCGGCCAATTTCGACGGGGACGAACTGGCAGAAGCGGTCTCCTTCTGTCATTCCCGCGGCGTCCGGGTCCACCTGACCTGCAACACACTGCCGCGCAACGACGAGCTCCCGCGGCTCCCGGCGTTCCTGGAGACCGCCGAGTCCGCCGGCGTGGATGCCCTCATCATTGCCGACCTCGGCGTCCTCAGGGCAGCGCAGACCTATGCACCGCACGTGGACATCCACATGTCCACCCAGGCGGGCACGGTCAACTACGCCACGGCCAACGCCTTCCATGACCTCGGTGTCAAGCGCGTGGTCATGGCACGGGAAGTGTCCCTGGACGACATTGCTGAAATCCGCGCCAAAACCCCGAAGACTCTGGAACTGGAGTGCTTTGTCCACGGCGCCATGTGTATGTCGTTTTCCGGCCGCTGCCTTCTGTCCAACTACCTGGCGGACCGCGACGCCAACCGCGGCGAATGCGCCCAGCCCTGCCGCTGGAAGTACAAGCTCACCGAGGAGCGCCGCCCGGGCCAGTCCTTCGAAATTACCGAAGAGCCCTCCGGCACGTTTATCATGAACTCGCAGGACATGTGCATGATTGAACACATCCCCGAGCTCCTGGCCGCCGGCGTGGACAGCTTCAAAATTGAGGGCCGGGCCAAGTCCGCATTCTACGTAGCGGCGGTCACCAACGCGTACCGCATCGCCATTGACGGCTACCGGAAGAATCCGTCCCCGGCGTATCAGCCGGAGCCCTGGATTGTGGAGGAGACGAAGAAAATCAGCTACCGGGACTACTGCACCGGCTTCTACTTCGGCCCGCCGTCCGACGATGCGCACATCTACTACGACGGCATCTACATCCGGAACTGGGACGTCATGGCGGACGTAAAATCCTGTGACGGGAACACGCTGACCGTGACCCAGCGCAACCGGTTCTTTGAGGGGGACACCTTTGAAGTCCTCACCCCGGGCAGGAAACCATTCTCCATCCGGGCGGACGAACTCTACAACGCGGACGGGGAGCGCATTGCCGTTGCCCCGAACCCCATGGCCGAAATCCGGATCCTGGTCCGGGACGGCCTGCCGGCCGACCTTCCGGAAGGCTCCATCCTCCGGATGCCGGTACGGTCCAACTAAGCTGCAAGACAAGGAGGCGAACAGCATGGAGAACATGCGGGAATGGAACCTGCAGAAGGAAGCCCTTCTGCTCTCTCCGTATGCCATGAAGTGCGCCGACACCAAAGGACGCCAGCAGCCGGAGGAGGAAGACCCCATCCGGACGGCGTTCCAGAGAGACCGGGACCGCATTGTCCACTGCAACGCGTTCCGCCGTCTGCAGCACAAGACCCAGGTCTTCCTGTCACCGACCGGGGACCACTACCGGACCCGGCTGACCCATACCCTGGAAGTGGCCCAGATTGCCCGCACCATGGCGCGCGGCCTGCGGCTCAACGAAGACCTCATTGAAGCCATTTCCCTCGGACACGACCTTGGGCACACGCCGTTCGGCCACGCCGGCGAGCGCGCCCTGGACGCCGTGGTACCGGGCGGCTTCAAGCACTATGAGCAGAGCCTGCGTGTCGTCGACGTCATTGAGAAGGGCGGCCGCGGCCTCAATCTGACCTATGAAGTCCGCAACGGCATAGTCTGCCACACGCGGGGTCCGGAAGCGGACACCCTCGAGGGCCGGCTGGTCAAGCACGCCGACCACGTGGCGTACATCAACCACGACATTGACGACGCCATCCGCGCCGGGCTGTTCCGGGAAGAGGATCTTCCGACCCACATTACCGACATCCTCGGCCACTCCAAGAGCGCCCGCATCAA